>USCN01000120.1 GCA_900553165.1 uncultured Collinsella sp. | reverse complement strand
ACCGCATGCCCAGCTCCTGAGCGGCGTCCTTAATGGTAAAGAGGCTTCCCGGGATCTCGCAGAAGCTCGCGTGGTGATCGAAGATCGTGGTGACGCCATCGCGGATGGAGTCAAGAATCGTGGCATAGGCGCTGGCCTTGGTGCCGTCGAGCGTCAGGTTGTCGTCGATCTTCCACCACTGCTGCTCAAGATTCTCCAGGAAGTTGGTGGGGTTGCAGCCCTTAATGGCAAGGCCGCGGGCCAGACCCGAGTAGATGTGGGTGTGGCAGTTGATGAGTCCGGGCATGATGAGGTTGCCCTGGGCGTCGACGTACTCGGCATCCGGGTACTTGGCCTTGAGCTCGCACTCGGGGCCTACTTCGACGATCGTATCTCCGTCAATGGCGACCGCGCCGTTGGGAATGAACGGGGTCTGAGCGTTGCGGGTAAAAACGGAACCGTTAGCGACCAGAAGCATGAATGCTCCCTTCAACATCAGGGGCGGGGTTTGACACCTCTGACATGGCGGAGTGCGAAGCGCCGGCCTACACCGGAAACGGGCCCTCTCCCGTCAACGCTTCACCAAAGGGACAAACCCTTTGAAGTGCGGCTTGGCGCCGCATGACGTCGGCGGACGAGGCGATGCGCCCGCCGACGAATAGCACCGAATTGGTTACTTCTTGCTCTCGGGCAAGACCAGATCCACGGCAGCGTCCTTGGCAGCATCGATGTGCTGAGCCACGACCGGCGTCTGCGGAAGGATCAGGTTAAGGACAATGGCCATAATGGCGGTGGGGGTTACGGCATTGGAGCCGATGACGGTGGATACCCAGGCGGGCATACCCTCGCCGGCAAGGCAACCGCTGGCCATCCAGATACCCAGGCCAAAGACGACGGAGGTACCGACGATGGTGGTAGTGCGCTGCGTGAGGCCCTCGCGGGTGAACATGCGCACGCCGTTCATGGTGATGGTGCCAAAGACGCCGACGGTCGCGCCGCCGATGACGGGCTGCGGGATAGCGGAAAGGACGGCAGAGAGCTGCGGGAACAGACCGGCGATGGCAAAGACGGCCGCGATGATCACAAAGACCCACTTGTTGACGACCTTGTTGGAGCAGATGATGCCCACGTTCTGGCCAAGGGCGCTGGTGGGAAGACCGCCCAGCAGGCCGCCGACCATAGAGGTGAGGCCCTGGGACACGATAGCGCCGGAGAGCTCGCGCTCGGTGGGCATACGGTCGATGGAGCCCAGGCAGGCGGCGGAGACGTCGCCGATAACCTGAATGGCAACCATGGGGAACACGACGGCGAGGGTAATGCAGACCTCGGGATCAAACTCGAGCGCATAGGGCATGAGCTTGGGAAGGGCGAAGACCTGAGCGGTGGCGACGCTTGAGAAGTCGATCATGCCAAAGGGGATGGAGACGATCATGCCAACGATCATGCCAAAGAACACGGATCCCAGCTTGAGCGTGCCCTTGCCAAAGTTGGCGAGCGCAAAGACCACGGCGAAGGTGATAAGAGCGACGCACCAGGCCTGCGGGGTGCCCCACAGCGGCGTGCCCATGCCGCCGGCCATGTACTTGACGGCCGTGGGATAGAGAGAGACGCCAATGGAGAAGATGACCGTACCGGTCACGACGGGCGGGAACAGCCACTTAATCTTGCTGTAGGCCAGACCAAAGAGGACCGCGACGGCACCGCCGACAATCTCGCCGCCCAGCAGTGCACCAAAGCTAAAGCCCGAGGCACCCATAGCCTGCAGGGCCGGCAGGAACGCGAACGAAACGCCCATGACGATGGGCAGGCCGCCGCCGATGCGACGGAAGGGAGCGAAGGCCTGAAGGGCCGTATCGATCGCCGAAAGAATGAGCGCGACCTGGATGATGTCGGTGCTCTGCTGGCTATTAAAGCCGTAGACGCCGGCCATGATGACCGCCGGGGTAATGATGCCGGCAAACGATGCCAGTACGTGCTGAAGGGCACACGGGATCATTTCCTTAACGGGAGGCATGCCTTCGCGAGTGAACAGGGCTTCAGTGCCGTTCGTAACCGTCTCCTGGGTCATTTGACCACCAATCCTCGAAGTAGTTGTTTTCGCATCTAACGCTCTATTGTGACGCAGTGCGGGGTTGAGGTTGTGCCTTCGTTGCATATCGTATTAAAGATGATTCTCATTCTCAATAATAATTTTTTGTTATCAGACTATTCTTAAGCTGAGACAATGCATTTCCGCAGGTCAGGAAAGTGTCCGGTCAAAATAACATCTAACTTTTCTTTTGGTCAACCGTTTACCGCCAAAATCCTACCGCTCGTCTGTATTACGCAATGTACCTGCGAATATGCGAGTCAATAGACACCGTGTTACCATGAGAAAAAATTGTTATGAACATTTCCGATTTCACCCAAAGGAGTTGCCCGTGAACGAGACCGTACGCCGCTTTTTGCCGATGGTCGATTTCCTGGAGCAGATACTCGGTAAGAACAGCGAGATCGTGCTGCACGATTTCTCGGATCCCGACCACGCCATCGTCGATATTCGCAACGGCATTGTGAGCGGCCGTAAGGTCGGCGGTCCCGCCACCGATCTGGCGCTCAAGATCATGCACGACCCCAAGTATCGCGACCTGCCGTTTATTACGGGCTACGAGGGCCGCGGCGCCGGAGGCAAGACGCTGGAGTCCGCGACGTTCTTTATCCGCGAGGATGACGAGATCGTCGGTATGCTCTGCGTCAACACCGACCTCTCGACCGTACGCTCCATAAACGCCATGGCGCAGCAGCTCATGGCGTGCTTCGACGCAGCGCCGACGCGCACGGAGCCCGCCCCTATCGAGGTCGAAAGCCTTTCGGAGTCCACCCAGGAGCTCATCGACCGCAGCATTGCCGAGTTGCTGAGCGCGCGCGGGCTGGATGTAGCGTCGCTTGGTCAGAGCGACCGCGTGGACGTCATTCGCCACCTCAACGGCAACGGGGTGTTCATGCTCAAGGGCGCCGTGGCCTGCGCTGCCACCGCGTTGGGCATCTCGGAGCCCAGCGTGTACCGCTACCTGCAAAAAGTCCGCAAGGAGGGCTAAACGTGATCCCTTGGGGACGAAGGGAAACGGATCATTTTTGTCGCATCGCTTGACAAAAGACCCTGCAGCTCGCACGCGCTGCAGGGTCTTTTTGCATGTCATGTTTAGTTGTTACCAACACCTTAGAGAGCGGCGACAACCTCGATCTCGACCAGACCGCCAGCCGGAAGGGCGGCAACCTGGAAAGCGCTGCGCGCGGGGAACGGAGCCTCGAACTTGGAGGCGTAAATCTCGTTCACGGCGGCAAAGTCGGCGATGTCGGCCAGGTAGACCGTGGTCTTGACGACATCGGCAAACGTGGCGCCGGCAGCGGTCAGCAGGGCCTCGACGTTAGCAAGGGACTGCTTGGCCTGGGCCTCGACGCCCTCGGGCATCTTACCGGTTGCGGGGTCGATGCCCAGCTGGCCGGACAGGAACACCATGTTGCCAGTCTGGATACCGGGGGAATACGGGCCGATGGCTGCGGGTGCGTTATCGGAAGACACGACGGTCTTGCTCATGTTTTTCTCCTTACAAGTAAAAGGGAACGGGAGCGCGGCGTTCACACCGGGAGGCACAGTTCGGTCTGAACACCGCGCTTGATTGGGATAGTACTCAAGGTTTCCGCGCGATGCAAGATTATTATCACGTTGCGAGAATATTTTATCGTCCAACGGTTTCCCCGGACCGCTGAACGGTTCTCATGTGAAGCAGCCAGTCCAAGCTGCTGAAGACTTTATCCCGCTTAGAGCACGGGCATCGCCTGCCGCGACGGCACCACTATACTTTTGAGTATCTGAGCATTTTGAAAGGCAGGATATGACCGCAACCGCCAGTCGAACCACCAACCGCAGACCCGAGCTTTTGGCGCCCGCCGGAGGCCCGGAGCCCTTTGCCGCCGCGCTCGCCGCCGGGGCAGACGCCATCTACTGCGGCATGGGCAGCTTCAACGCCCGCCGCAAGGCCACCAACTTTACCGACGAGGCCTTTGAGCAGGCCTGCCGCGCCGCGCATCTGGCCGGCTCGCGCGTCTACGTCACGGTCAACATCGTCATCAAGGAATCCGAGATGAGCGATGCGCTGCAGCTCATCCATCGCTGCTCCACGCTGGGCGCCGACGCCTTCATCATCCAGGACTGGGGCCTGTTCTTTGAGGTCAAGCGCACGATGCCCAGCATCGAGACGCATATCTCGACCCAGGCAAACATCCACGACGACCGCGGAACCCTTTGGTGCCGCGAGCAGGGCGCCGACCGCGTGACCCTCTCGCGCGAGCTTTCCATCGACGAGATTGCCGCCATTCACGACGCCGCGCCCGATGTGGACCTTGAGGTCTTTAGCCATGGCGCCATCTGCTTTTGCTACTCTGGCCTGTGTCTGCTTTCGAGCTTTGCCATGGCGGGCCGCTCGGCCAACCGCGGCATGTGCGCTCAACCCTGTCGCCTGCCTTACGAGCTGATCGACGAGAACGGCCGCTCGCTCTCCCCTGCCGGTCGCGAGCGCGCGCTGTGCCCGCGCGACACCAACACTTCGCAGCTTGTTCGCCGTCTGTATGACGCCGGCGCCGCATCGCTCAAGCTCGAGGGCCGCATGAAGGCTCCCGATTACGTGTATTCCATCGTCGACGTGTATCGTCATCAGATTGACGATATGCTGGCCGATGTTTCGACCTCTAAGGACGAGGAAGCCGCCCGTCAGCGCCAGCTCAAGCGCTGCTTTAACCGTGACTTTACGCACGCCTACCAAGACGGCACCTCGGGTGACGAGATGATGAGTTACGAGCGCTCCAACAACCGCGGCCAGATCGTGGGCACGGTGCTCGGCAGCCGCCTGGCCAACCGCGATGTGCGCGGACTCAAGCCCGACGACCGCCGTCGCCGCGCCGCCATCGCCCGCATTGAGTTGTTTGAGCCCGTGGGCAAGGGCGACCTGCTGGAGCTTCGCCACGACGATGAGTTCGACCAGTTCCTG
>USCN01000119.1 GCA_900553165.1 uncultured Collinsella sp. | reverse complement strand
CTGCCACAGGCCGCTGCAACACATGTCAACATCGTGGCTGGGGCATCCCATCAGGGCGTCGCGCACCCAACCGCCCACGTACCAGGCCTCAAGACCGGCCGCCTCGAGCGCACGAAGGACGCGCAGGGAGGCATCGGTCGGGTGCGTACCGTTGAGCGAAACATTGCACATACCTGTGACCTCCTGCGGCTATCAAATTGGTTGTCGATTGCATCTGCAAGAAGTCTAGCAAGAAACAGCCTCCCCTGCACACGCAAGTCCGATAAACAAAAACGCATCCGTCCTGTTCCCAAGACGGATGCGAACCACTCGAAATACTCAAGCTTTAGGCCGGAGTTAGCAGACCTCGCGGATAGCGATGCCCTTCTTATACTCCTCGACCTTGGCAAAGTCGCCCAGGCCCGGGCACTCGACCACGTTGGCGCCGGTAGCCATCGAAAGGCGCAGGGCGTCCTCGACGCGCTCGGGGGCGTCGTGCCACACGGACAGGAAGGCAGCGAGCGAGGAATCGCCGGCGCACACCGTCGACAGCAGCTTGACGTCGAAGGTGCGGTTGGCAAACCAGATGTGCTCGCCGTTAGAGAAGTACGCACCAGCGCCGCCAAGAGTCAGCAGCACATTCTTGGCGCCCTTGGCGTGCAGCTCGGCCATCGCGCCCTTGACGGACTCGTCGTCGCCACCGCTCACCTTAATGCCAAAGATATCGAGCAGCTCGTCGTCGTTGGGCTTAATCAGCAGCGGCTCCATGGCAATGAGGTCTGCCAGCTGATGGCTCGAGATATCGAGGACGAACTCGGCCCCCTTGGCCTTGACGCGGCGCAGGACCTCGGCCAAGAAGCCCTCGGAAGTGTTGGGAGGCAGCGAGCCGCTGATGACCAGGCAGGTCATGTCATCAAGCGAATCGATGAGCTCAAACATCTCCTGCTCGTTGGCCTCGTTGATGGCGGCACCGGCGTTGACCATGTTGTACTCGGTGTCGGGTCCGGCATTGAGGAACACATTGACGCGCGTGATGCCGTCGGTCCAAACGGGCTTGACGGGCACGCCCAGGGCCTCGGCGCCCTTAACGATAAACTCGCCCGAGAAGCCGGCGAAAAAGCCCAGGATCGTGGTGTCGACACCGTAGTGATCGAGGGTGAACGAGACGTTGAGACCCTTGCCGTTGGGCGTGTAGACGGCGTTACGGGTACGCGTGACGGTGTTGGCAGCAAGGCCGTCGCAGGAGATGTTGTAGTCAATGGCGGGATTTGCAGTGAGCGTGTAAATCATGAATGTTCCTTTCACGAAGTAACGTGTTGGTGAAAGTATATTCCACCCATCGGTAAAAGGCTAGGACAACTCGGTGAACGGTGTGGAAGCGATGAAGTACGGCAGAACATCTCTCTCCAATGACGGAACAAAAAAGGCGCCCCAGCCGAAACCGGGGCGCCGCATGCGCACGAATATGTCGCGTTTCGATTACTGACGATCGAGCTTGCGGACAGCAACGCGCTTGCTGTACTCGTCGACGTGACCGAAGTCGCCGATGCCGACGGACTCGGCAACGTTGGCGCCGGTGGCCATAGCGAGCTTCATGGCCTCCTCGACGTTGTCGCGATCCCTGTACCACTTGTGCAGGAACGCAGCGAGGGTGCAGTCGCCAGCGCAGACGGAAGAAACCAGCTTGATGTTGAACTCACGCTTGGCGTACCAGATGTCCTCGCCGTTGGAGAAGTAAGCGTCGCCGCGGCTACCACGGGTGAGCAGCACGTTCTGAACGCCAGCGTCGTGAGCCATCTTCATAGCAACGCGAACCTCGTCGTCGGTGTCGACCGGCACGCCGAAGATGGCCTTCATCTCGTGATGGTTCGGCTTGATGAGCAGCGGCTTCTTGTGAGCGAGCTCCTTGAGCTTGTCGGAGGACAGGTCCAGGACGACGTCGGCGCCACGAGCCTGAGCGTGCTCCATGACCTGAGCCAGGAAGTCGGGCGTAGCTTTGGGAGGCACGGAGCCGGAAACGATCAGGCACTCGAGATCGCCCGCGGTGTCCAGGATGTTATAGAGCTCCTCCTGGTGCTGCGGCGTGATCGGAGCACCAGGGTTCAGGATGCCGTACTCGTGCTGGCCATCGTTGACGTAGGTGTTAATGCGCGTGATACCGTCGGTCCAGACCGGGCGGCAGAGGCAACCCAGGTTCATGACCTCCTCGACGATGAACTTGCCCGTGAAGCCGGCGAAGAAGCCGAGCGCGACGGTGTCGACGCCCATCTTCTTAAAGGCGAAGGACACGTCGAGGCCCTTGCCGTTAGCCGTGTAGCTGGCCGAACCGGTGCGGACGTTCTCGTCGGGCTCGAGCGGAGAGCTCGAAACCGTCATGTCGACAGCCGGGTTAGCGGTTAGCGTGTAGAACATTTACAGTACCCCCTGTATATGTGAGGGCCGCGTGGCCGGCCCATTCCAACCACGCGGTTACCTCTGATACCAAATTAGCGAGCTGCGGACTCGAGCAGTGCCTTGACCTCGGCGGCGGTGTTGCAGGCGAGCGCCTTCTCGGCGAGCTCGTCGCACTCGGCCTTGGTCCACTGGCTGATGGTCTTACGGGCGCGCAGGATCGACGGAGCACTCATCGAGAACTCCTCCAGGCCCCAGCTGATCAGCAGCGGCTCGAGCAGCGGATCGGCAGCGGCCTCGCCGCACATACCGACCATGATGCCGGCCTTCACGCCGCTCTCGATGATGTTCTTGAGCGAGCGGAGCACGGCGGGATAGTAAACCTGGTACAGGTTGGAGATGGTGTCGTTGCCACGGTCGGCGCACATGGTGTAGCCGATCAGGTCGTTGGTGCCGATGGAGAAGAAGTCGGCGACCTCGGCAAGACGGTCTGCGAGCAGCGAAGCGGCAGGCGTCTCAACCATGATGCCGACCTCGATGTTCTCGTTGAACTTGCGACCCTCTTCAGTCAGCTCGGCCTTGCACTGCTCGACAAGCTCCTTGACAGCCAAGACCTCCTCGACGCAAGTGACGAGCGGGATCATGATCTTTACGTCACCGAAGGCGCTAGCGCGCAGCAGAGCGCGGAGCTGGACCTTGTACTGGTCGGGATTGGCCAGGCAGTAACGCACGGCGCGGAAGCCCATGAAGGGGTTATCTTCCTTGACCATGTGCAGATACGGAATCTCCTTGTCGCCACCCACATCGAGCGTGCGGATGATGACCGGAGCGCCCTTGAGCGCGCTGGCGACCTTACGGTAGGCGTTGAACTGCTCCTCCTCGGAAGGAAGCTCGGCAGAGTCCATGAACAGGAACTCGGAGCGGAACAGACCGATGGCCTCGGCATCGTGATCGAGCGCGTTGGGCACGTCATCAGGGTTACCGATGTTGCAGGCGATGATCTTCTTGATGCCATCGGCAGTCACGGACGGCTTGCCACGGAAGGCCTCGAGGGCTGCCTTCTCGGCAGCGAAGGCCTCGGCCTTGGCGGTGTAGGCGGCGAGCGTCTCCTCGTCGGGATCGGCCTCGACGATACCCTTGCCACCGTCGACGACAACGGTCATACCGTTGCGCAGCGCGGTGCAGCTATTGGAAACCGAAAGGACAGCCGGGATCTCAAGGGCGCGCGCAATAATCGCGGAGTGCGACGTGCGGCCACCGGTCTCGGTGACGATACCGGCAACGTGGGCCTTATCGATCGTGGCGGTCATGGACGGCGTGAGGTCGTGCACGACAACGACAGTGTTCTCGGGCAGGACGGAGAGGTCGACGACCTCCTTGCCCAGCAGCTCGGCCAGAATACCGGTGCGGATGTCGGCGATGTCGGCCGCGCGCAGACGGAA
This sequence comes from uncultured Collinsella sp., assembly GCA_900553165.1. Taxonomy (GTDB): domain Bacteria; phylum Actinomycetota; class Coriobacteriia; order Coriobacteriales; family Coriobacteriaceae; genus Collinsella. Next base: position 1,200 of record USCN01000119.1, on the reverse strand, counting down.
CATCTCGTCGTCCATGGACAGGAACATGTTCTCGAACATGGTCGAGGTGTCCATGAGCGCCTGCTCGGCGCAGGTACCACCGTCAATGGCGGCGTTGATGGCGTCGGTCATACCCGGATCCTGAGCCAGGACAATATGTCCGCTCATGATCTCGGCCTCGGCCTCGCCCACCGTCTCCTTCATGTGGTCGGCCTGAGCCTGGGTCTTCTCGCAGAAGACCGAAAGAGCGGACTGATAGCGCTCCTTCTCTGCTGCCGAATCAGCAACCTCGTGCGGCTCAAACGTCAAGTCGGGATCGACGGCGACCATGACGGTGCCGATACCGATGCCCTCGGAAGCGTTGACTCCCTGATACATTCCCATTCCTCTCTCCGTGTCATGTGATAAAGCGTTTTGCCATATCCATGACAAAAGAGCGCAGCTACCTTACAACAGGTCACTGCGCCCCCAAATATGAACTTAGTTGTTCAACATGCGACCCGTTTGAGTTCTACTCGCCAAGACCGCTCTTGATGAGCTCGATGGCAGCAGCCAGAGCCTCGGCCTCGTCAGCGCCGTCGCACTTGACCTCGACCTCGGTACCGCAGGGGATACCAGCAGCCATGAGGGCCATCGGGGACTTGCCGTTGACCTCCTTCTCGGGGGTGACGACCGTCACGTCACAGGCATACTTGCCCATGGTGGAGGCGAACAGACCAGCCGGACGCATGTGCAGACCCTGAGGATTAACGAGGGTAGCCTTCTCAGAAACCATAGTTGACTCCTTTTTGTGTTTAACCCCTGTCATGCATGTGGCAGGAGTCAGATTCACGACGTTGTTTATATTAACTCACATCAAACGGTTTTTCATTATGTTTCAGACGAATTATTGGACAGATGTGTTTGTCGTCCGCTTGCTCGCCCACAGGGGCCCGGACGCGGCCTGTGAGATTTCCTGCTCTACAGTCCTGCTCGCACGAAGAGCACATTAAGTGCTCTTCGGCTCGTGCGGAACTCGCGATAAATCTCACAGGCCGCGTCCGGGCCTCCGTGGGCGAGCAAGCTGGGGAAACTCAGTCGGTCCAGAGTAATATCGACCAAACGGAATTCTGGCTGATAGTCTGTCCGCACTAAAGACTCGGCAAGCAGGACCGTCTATGCCCATCTCTGTAAGTTGCGGTGAAATAGGGACTGGATTTGGGGTTGAAACGGTTAAACAGT
>USCN01000118.1 GCA_900553165.1 uncultured Collinsella sp. | reverse complement strand
TTGAGCGTTCGGTTGGTGGCGAGGTTGACGATAATCGTAAAGCCGAAGGACAGCACCACGGCAAGCACATAGCTCAGCGGCTCGACCTCAACGTCAAAGTACAGCGACGGCATCTGCAGGATGTACGTAAAGCTCTCGGCAAGCAGGCCACCCAGCGGCACGCCCAGTGCGGTGCCAATCGCCGTGAGGATCAACGTCTCCTTGTTGACGTAGTGGTGCACCTCGCCACGGCGGAAGCCCAGCACCTTGATGGTCGCCAGCTCGCGCTCGCGCTCGGAGATATTCGTGTTGGACAGCGTAAACACCACCACAAACGACAGGCACGCCGCCATAAAGGTCACGAGCACCACGACGGAATTGATGATAGTAAAGTTCGCCTCATAGTTTTCCCAATGTTCGGCCGTGCTCGAGATGGTGAGCCAACCGTCGCTTTTAAGCTTCTTGCTAAACGCAATCTGGTCAGAAGATGAACCCTTAAGCAGCACAAAGATGCCGTTAAGACGCGCGCTTCGGCCGAACGCGCGCTCATAGGTGCCCTGCGTCATGTAAAGCGTGTTGCCCAGATAGTTGAGCGAAATGTCGCTGACTTTGACCTTGGCTACGTTGAGCGACGAATCCTGGACGTGCGCCGTATCGCCCGGTTGAATCCCCAGCACCAGCTGTGAACTCTTGCTCAGGTACACATCTCCGTCACGCAAGGATAGCGGCTCTTTGGACTCGTCCTCGAGGCACACGTAGTCGTCCAGATCGTTCATGCGGTCATCGGGCACCACGATCAGCTGCACGGTCTCGCTCTTGCCGCCAAACGTAAAGGTAACGTTGTCAGTCATGATCGGCAGCGTCGAAGTTACGGTCACGTTGGAATCATTGGCCGCGCTGCGCTCATCCAACGCCGCGCACGTCTGCGTAAAGTCATCGGGGTTGGCGACCGCCAGCAAGTCATAGCGCGTGATATGCCCATACTGCTTGGGCGAAAGCGCGACCGACGTGTCGCGAATACCCATACCGCAGATCACAAGCGCGGTGCAACCCGCGATGCCAAAGATGGTCATAAAGGCGCGCTTTTTATAGCGGAAAAGGTTGCGTGCAGCGACCTTGTTCAAAAAGCCCATGCGGCGCCAGATAAAGCCGATGCGCTCGAGCAAGATGCGCGAGCCAGCGCGCGGGGCCTTGGGACGCATAAGCGAGGCCGGGGTCTCGGCCATCTCGTGGCGGCAGGCGATAATCGTGGCGCCCACCACGCCCACGGCAAACAGCGCCACCGACACGAGCGACGACACGATGTCGTACGAAAGCAGCATCTGGGGCAGTGAGTACATGTCGTCGAACACCGTAAACAGGAACAGCGGCAGGCCCACAAATCCGATGATGTTGCCGAGCACGCCGCCGATCAGACAAGCCCACAGCGCATAGTCCACGTATTTGGACAGAATACGCCCGCGCGAATAGCCGAGCGCTTTGTACAGGCCAATAAGCGTGCGCTCCTCCTCGACCATACGCGTGGCGGTGGTGAGGCTGATGAGCACGGCGACGATAAAGAAGATGAACGGAAACACCGTGGCGATGGCCTCAATTGACGAGCTATCGCTCTCCACGCTCGAGTAGCTTGCGATATTGCCGCGGTCCTGGATGTACCAGGTGCATTCGCCCAGGTCAGAGAGCTCGGCGCGGGCATCGGCAAACTGCTGGTCGGCGGCGGCACGGCGCTGGTCCAGGTCGGCTTGCGCCTGCGCACGCTCGTCGCTGCCCTCTGCCATGCGGTTGATGTTGCCCTGTTCAATCCCAAAGAGCATATTCGTCTGGCGCTCAGCCGCATCTAAGCTTGCCGGCGTGTCGACTGTCAGCTCCTGAGCGCGCGCCTTCTCACGCTCCTCGCGGATCTTCTCGATATTGCCCTTGGCCTTGTTGATCTTTGCCGCGTAGGCATCCGAATAGGAGTTGAGGCTCTTGGCTCCCTCGACGATCACGTGGACCGCAGAGTAGGAAGAAGATGTCGCGGCGTCCTCGCTCACATAGAACTTGTAGTCCGCGGCCGAAGCAGCGCGAAAGGCGTTGACTGTCGAGTCGGAGCTCACATCAGTGGGATCGAGAACCTCGGCCGTGATGGTGTACTCGCCTGCGGCAAACTGATCCTTGGCGCTTTGGTTCGACGAGCTCGCATCGTTGGCAGCAAAGCTCACCGTATCGCCGAGCTTTTTACCCGAAGCCTTCAGGAACTTCGAAGTCACCGCGACCTCATCGGCGCTCTCGGGCAAATCGCCGTTCACGAGCACTGGCTGATCGATGTTCTCCTTGGAGAGGCTCTGTACGACGACACGCTCGCGCGTTGTACCCACGGCGGTGTAGGCGGTCTCGGTGTAGATGCCCTCGGCCGTCTCGACACCATCGACCTCTTGGATGGCGGCGAGATCATCGTCGGTCAGGCCATAGGTCGACTGCACGTTAATGTCATAGACATTTTGCTGGTCGAAGTAGGCGTCAACCGAATCGCACAGGTCCTCGCAACCCGCCTTAAGGCCGCACATCACGCTCACGCCAAGCGCGGTGATGACCACGATTGACAAGAAGCGCTTAAGACTGCCTCGGATTGTGCGGTAGATGCCACGGCGAAAAACCGTCGGCACCATATCGTTTGAGCTTTGGGCAGTGCGGTAGGTCGTAAAATCCTGCTCGCGCTCCGTGTTCTGTGCGTCGCGGCGTAGGCTGTTTTGGCGGTCCTGGTCCATGGGCGCTACCACTCGATCGTCTCGATAGGCACGGGATTTTGCTGGACCGTCTCGCTCTCCACGCGACCACTCTTAAAGCGAATCAGGCGATCGGCCATGGGCGCGAGCGCGGAATTGTGCGTGATGATGATGACCGTAATGCCCTGCTTGCGGCAGGTATCCTGCAGCAGCTGCAAGATCTGCTTACCGGTTTTATAGTCGAGCGCGCCCGTGGGCTCGTCGCACAGAAGCAGCTTGGGGTTCTTTGCCAGTGCGCGGGCGATGGACACGCGCTGCTGCTCGCCGCCCGAAAGTTGCGCGGGAAAGTTGCCCAGGCGCTCGCCCAGGCCAACCTGACGAAGCGTTTGCTCGGCATCGAGCGAATCGGGGCAGATTTGCGCCGCAAGCTCAACATTTTCGAGCGCCGTCAGGTTGGGGACCAGATTGTAGAACTGGAAGACAAAGCCAACGTCGGCGCGGCGGTATTCCACGAGCTGCGCCTCGTTAGCGGAGCTCACATCGCGCCCGTCCACCGTCACGGTACCGGAAGTCGCCGTATCCATGCCGCCCAGAATGTTGAGCGCCGTGGTCTTGCCGGCACCCGAAGCACCCAAAATGATGGCGAGCTCGCCGCGCTCGACCGTAAAACTCGCGCCGTCGAGTGCGTGAATGCGGGCGTCGCCCTCGCCGTATGCCTTGATGACGTCTTTGAATTCGATATAAGCCATCGATCGGTTCCCATCTGGTCGGATAACTCTTTAGTATTACCCATTTCGCACCGACCAAAAAGGGACAGGTTCATTTTGGCAGGTTTTATATGGAGAAACGGCAGCTATAGATGAGGCGCCGGGGAGGCAGAGAAATCATCGATTGGGTCAGGCCGACCGCCAAACACAACGCACGCATCTCTATCTGTCAGCAAAATCATTCGAACAGCTGTTCGTTTCTATGATATGATTCCGTTATCTAAGCAGGCCAATACGCAGAAAGGCGGCCAACATGGCGTTCGACTTTAAGAAGGAATGCAAGGAGCTCTACAAACCTGCAAGCAAGCCGAGCATCGTAACTGTCCCGCCTATGAGCTACGTTGCCGTTCGCGGAAAGGGCGACCCAAATACCGAAGGTGGCGAGTATCAAAACGCCCTGCCGCTGCTTTACGGCATCGCCTATACCGTCAAGATGTCGAAGAAAGGCTCAAGGAGTATCGAGGGCTATTTCGACTTTGTGGTACCGCCGCTCGAGGGCTTCTGGTGGCAAGACTCCCCGAGCGGCGACATCGATTATGTACGCAAGGACGATTTCAACTTTATCTCGTGCATCCGCCTGCCCGATTTCGTCACTCAGGATGACTTTGACTGGGCGGTCGCGGAAGCCACGGCCAAAAAGAAACTGGACTTTTCTGCCGTCGAGCTGCTTAAAGTTGACGAGGGTCTCTGCGTTCAATGCATGCATACCGGACCCTACGACAGCGAGCCGGCAACCGTAGACGCCATGCATGAATATGCGACCGAGCAGGGCTATGTCCCCGACTTCTCAGACACCCGTTTACATCACGAAATCTATCTTTCCGATCCACGCAAGTGTGCGCCGGAGAAACTTAAGACTGTGGTTCGTCATCCTATCAAGCGCGCTGAATAGCGTGGAGCGTCATTTCACGCGCTGGGTTTTAAGCCAGCCAACCAGCCGCCTCCTAGGCTGTCAAGCAATTATCTTGACGCGGCCCGTCGCATCTTATAAGTTTGTTTTGCTAAAGCTGGAAAGCCTCTCAACGATGCGCAACTCCAGCTCTTTTTCTATCAAGAGGCTTAATGAAATACCAGAAGTCGCGGATATCCATCAACGAACAAATAGCACTATTGACAGAAAACAAGGGTCTTAAGTGCTCTGATCAAAGCGAACTCGAGCGAGCTTTGGTCGAAGTCGGCTACTACAGGCAAAGCACTCGAACGCTACTCCTCGTACGCGCCCTCAAGCCGGAGCAGCCACTCCTTACGGTCGAGGCCGCCGGCATATCCGTTGAGCGACCCGTCGGCGGCAACCACGCGATGGCACGGCACAATAATCGAAACAGGGTTACGCGCGACCGCAGCCCCCACGGCACGGGGGGACACAACGGGCGCCTCGTTTCCCGGTACACGATGTCGAGCCGCAACACGCTGGGCGATCTCGCCATACGTGGCAACCTCGCCGCGCGGAATGGAAAGCAGCTCGTACCAAACTTCACGCTGAAACGCCGTACCGATCATATGCAACGGCGGCGTAAACCGAGGTTCCTGCCCTGCAAAATAAGCATTCAGCCAAGCCCAGGAACGCTCAAGCACCGAAGACGCCGCACCATTTGCAGGACCTTCCGTATTCTTGCCGATTATCTCCACCTAC
>USCN01000117.1 GCA_900553165.1 uncultured Collinsella sp. | reverse complement strand
CCTGTGAGCAGCTTAGTGAGCGTGGTCTTGCCGGCGCCGTTTTGGCCGACGATGCCCACGAGCTCGCCGGGATATAGGGTCAGGTTGAGGTCGTGGACGGCGGCGCCGCCATTGGGATAGGCAAACTCAACGTGATCGAAGGCGAGCACGGGCTCGGCGTCCTTGGCATGCGGGCGCAACGACGGTGCGTGCGGTGAGCCGGCGGGTGTCTGAATGTCGCTGCTTGCGTGTGCGGGGTCGACGATGCTCGTAATCAGGCGCTCGGCCTCATCAACATCCAAACAGGGAGTGCCGCTGGCCAGGCCATCGGCCTCGAGGCTGTTGAAAATGCGCGTGACACGTGGGCAATCGACGCCGATGGCGCGGAGCTCATCGGCGTGCGCGAAGACCTCGTGCGGCTCGCCCTGTAGCGCGATTTCGCTATGATTGAGCACGAGCACGCGGTTGCAATACTCCGAAAGCAGGGCGACTTTTTGCTCAACGACGACGATGGTGATGCCGAGTTCACGGTTTGCCTCACGCAGGGTCTCGAAGACCAGCGTGGAGCTGGCGGGATCGAGCGCCGCGGTGGGTTCGTCGAGCACGAGCACACGCGGACGCATGGCGAGGATGGCGGCGATGGCAACCTTTTGCTTTTGGCCGCCTGAGAGGGTGGCGATCTCGCGGTCGCGCAGGTCGCTGATGCCGACGGTCTCGAGCGTCTCGCTCACACGTTTCTCGATTTGGTCGTGGGGAACGCCAAAGTTCTCCAGGCCAAATAGCATCTCGTCCTCGACGACCGAGGCGACCATTTGCGTGTCGATGTCCTGCAACACGCTGCCGACGATCTGCGATACGTCGGTGAGCGAGACCGCGCAGGTGTCGTGGCCGTCGACAGTGACGGACCCAAAGAACGTGCCGGTGTAATGGTGGGGTACGGCTCCCGACAGGCAGGCGGCAAGTGTGGACTTGCCGGCGCCCGAAGGCCCGATAATGCCGATAAAATCTCCCCTGTTCACGCCGAGCGAGATATGCTTAAGCGCCTGCTCGGTCTGCGTGCCATAGGAGAACGAGACATCGTCGACGTTGATGATCGTTTCCATGGATACCTTTCATAGTCATCGGGGACGTTCTTACATGACTGGTCGTTTAAGAACGTCCCCAAAAGCTCGTTGTTTGGGACAGTCTTTGTTGGTGAAGCACGGAGACGGCTTTACGAGGTGCCCCAGGTTGGCGCGAAAGAGGAACGAAGCGTACTTGGGTACGCGAGCGACGAACGAACGCCAAGATGGATGGCTCGTAAAGCCAAACGGGTTAGTTGAGCTTCAGGGCCTTCTGGATGGGCAGGTAGAGAGCGCCGACCAGGATGGCGTTAAAGACGGCGGTCATGGCGACGACGGGCAGCATGGCAGCGGCGAGCTCGCCCACGACGCCGAGCATAGCCATCTTGATGACCATGAAGATGACGCCCGAGACAAAGGTGGTCACGAACGTTGCGACGATGGCGACGGCGGGCTTGACCTGGCCGTCCTTGGCAGCAGCGTTGACAATGACGGCCATGAGCATGGCAGCGATGCCCTCGGCGGCAAAATCGACAAACGGCGAGGTGGTGGTGATCTGGATCACGGCGGCCGAGATCAGGCCGATAACGAGCGCCTGACCGATGTTGGGACGCACGACCAGGATGGTGAGGCAGAAGGCCGAGATAATGAACTCGGGGCTGATCATGCCGCCCGAGATGCCGGAGATGGCCTTGCCGACGGTGAAGTTGAGGATGAAGCCGGCGGCAAGCAGGATGGCGAGCAAGACGAGGGCGCGGACGTCGAGTTTGCCGCGGTCGGCGGTCTGGACGGTGCGGGGCTGGGCGGTGGTGGTGTTCTGAGACATGGTGAAAATCCTTTCGGAAGGGAAGTGCAAGAGAAGAAAGCGGAGGCGCGTGATGCGAATGCGATTGGGCTTGAGATAGAAAAAGGCCCCCGGTCGAAACCGGAGGCCTTCCAATCACCTAGAGCGCAAAAACAGGCGTGAGGGACTCACTGTCGACCGATCGCATTCGCATCACGCCACCACCAGTTGTTGAGAGACGTCATCGTGTTCTTCATGTTGGTGGCTCCTTTCGTGATACCGTGGCGCGGTCGCACCTAGTTGCTGTTGCGCTGCACTATAGCACAGCGAAGTGTGTGCAGGGAATCTTTTTTGAAAAGATTTCGGCGATGTTTCCCGCCGGTCGGATGACAGGCGAGGAGGGCAAGACCGCTCGCACTGTCTTGCCCTTCCTTAGAGCGTGAGGGCCTTAGGCCTTTTTGCGACGATAGAGCACGAAGCCGCAGACACCGATGACGACGACGGCGCCAACGGCCATGGCGGCCATGTTGTTGCCCTCGGACTTCTCCTCGGTTGCCTCTTCCTTCTCGACCTCGGGCTCGGCTACGTCCTCATCAGAGAGCGCCTCGTCGGCGTAGGTGATGGACTCGACCAGGCAGTCGTTGTCGGCATCGTAGTCGCTCGGGACGAACTCCTCGGAGAAATCCTTCTCCTTGAGGTAGTCGCGCATCTCCTCGAGCATGGCCTTGCACTTGAGGTAGGTGTTTTTGGTGGCAGCCTTGCCGGCCTTGTTGGCCAGGGCGGTGCGGGCCTCGGTGTTCTCGGCGGCCTGCATGGCCTCGTCGACGGTCAGGTTCTGCTCGATGAGTTCCTTCTGCAGCGCATCGAGGTAGGCGCGGACGCCGGTAGCGCAGTGGTCGCGGTTCTCATAGGAGAGCGTGTTGATGTCCATGAGGACGTAGTTGATGGAGTTCTTGGGCTCCTCGTTGTTCACGACGTCTTCCTCTTCGCAGTGATCAAAGGAGACATCCTGATCGCTAAAGTAGGGGCTGACCTCGGTGAGCAGTGCGGAGTAGAGGGGGATAGCGACGGAGAACTCGGCGTTGGAGAGCATCTCCCACTGGATGGTCGCGATCTCGGGATCCATGCCGTGACGGATCTGGAAGGTGTGGATCTCGGTGTTGCGGTTGGAGCCGATGGCATAGGCGCCGTCGGTGTTGGCGTTGAGGCCGGCGACATTTTCGCCGCGAGCGGCGAAGCTGCGGATCATCTCAAAGGTGCTCCAGTCGGACTTGCCGGGCTGGAAGAACAGCGGCTGCATCTCGTGGACCAGGGCGCCGGTCGTGGCGCGAGCATCTTCGCGCTCATCTTTCACGATCTCGTAGTCAGTGCCTTCAGCCAGCGGGGCCATGAAGTAATCGCGACCCTGGATATAGCGCGACCACTGGTGCATACCGGCCTCGCCGATCTCCTCGCCGTAGGTCTTGGCGACGTCGAACTTGCCGTCGGTGTACTCGGCAAAGCCCTTCTCCTTAGGCATGGACTCGATGCCCTCGGAATGGAGACAGTTCTCGGTGTCATCGAGGTCGACGTTATAGGTGAGGTTGCCGATGTTGGGGTTGAGCGAGGCAATGTCATCGGCGAGCTTCATAGCAATCCACTGATGGCCGGAAAGCGCGGCGAACAGCCAGGTCTCGGTGCTGTCGGCGATGATGATCTGGTCGTTGGAGCAGACGCCCTGCTCGTCGATCAGGCTGCCGATGAGCTCGACGCCCTCGCGGGCCGTGGCACTCTCGCCCAGGATGACGCTGGCATAGCTGTACTCGCCAATGCCAGTCTCCTCGGTGATGGGATCGGCCTCTTCGGCCTTCTCGTTATAGGAGGTGCTCAGCGTGGCAGAGCAGGAAACGCCCTTCTCGTTGATGCCAGCCTCGGAATATGCGTCGTAGCGATCTTCCCACTGAGAGGGGTTGTCGCGAACGAAGGTGTAGCGGTAGGTTGCGCCCTTGGACTTGTATTCAAAACCGGACTCGACCGAGGTGTACTCGTTGCCGTCCTTGTGTGCGGGCTCAATGCCAAAGTGCTTGACATAGCGCGGACCGAAGTCCTCGGAACGGCCGTAGTACGTGTTGCCGTCTGCCGTAAGCTTGCTGCCCATGTAGATCTGGGTGCAGGCGAGCGCCGAAGTCGGCATGGCCATGATGGCCGCTGCTCCAAACGCAAGGCCGTAGCCGAGCTTTTTGAGCGTGTTGACAGGATGAGTAAACCTCATGATCCCTCCCAACCGTTGAAACCCCGCGGAACCGTGCAGGATTTCAGCTAATAAATACATCTATTAGCCTATCGGAAGTCTAAATAGTATTCATCTATTTCGATGAAATACTCGATGAGCGTCCTAAAATATGCGATGAGTGGACAAGAATACTCATTATCTAGCTTTAGTTAAATAAAGACGCCCTGCAATTACTGTACCTGAATAAAGCGCCTTGCACAGGGCACAAAGAAAAATCCCCCGCTGTCTGGCAAATGCATAAACAACGGGGGAGACGATAATTGGATGAATATCATACCAATGTGGAATTACTTCTTCCGGCGGTGGATCACGTTAATCGCATAGCCGACGAGCATGGCCAAGACGATGACGATAAAGCCAATCAGGGGGTTGTCGTTCATGGGGTCCTCCTATTTTCCGAGCGGGGAGAATTCGTCGACGATGAGGTCGAGGCATTGCGGAAGCGCGCGGGCTCCAAAGACGCCCGAGTTGCTGGAGATGATCTCGCCATCGAACTGCATGCCCAGCGACGGCGTGCAGGTGATCTTGGCTTCCTTGGTCTGGATGATCTTGAACTGCGGACGGCCGAGCACCTTGCCGGCGGGGTCGAGCGCGGCGGTGATCACAGTGGGCAGGAGCTGGACGGTTTTTACGGGCTCGATGACCGCGATGTCGACCATGCCGTCGTTCATGCGGCAATCGGGGAACAGGTTGATGTCGTTTTGAATGACCGAGGTGTTGCCGGCCATGCAGCAGATGCCATCGAGCTCCTCGACAATGCCGTCATGCTCAATCGTAAAGTGCGCCACCGTGGGGTTGGGTGTGGCGAGTGCCGACAGGAAATAGGCGATCTCGCCGATGTCGTTTTTGGCGGGGGCGGCCTTCATCATGATCTCGGCGTCGAAGCCCGAGCCGGCGATGATGATAAAGCCGTGGCGCTTCTCGTTGCCGTTCTCGTCGAGCCAAAAGAGCTCGCCCATGTCCACTTTGACCGTGCGGCCGGCGCGGCAAGCC
>USCN01000116.1 GCA_900553165.1 uncultured Collinsella sp. | reverse complement strand
GGTGAGCAATCATAATGATGGTCTTGCCTCCGGTCAGGGCTTCAATGGCCTCCTGCAGCTCGGCCGCGTTGGATGCACCGGTCGCCGCGTATAGCGACGGGGTCACCCAAGGCTCGGGAATAAACCAGCCAGAGAGATTAACGCCGAGTATCCTCTCCATCACTGCCCCCTTCGGATCGTGCAGGCCGAGCCTGCATCGTATTGCATAGGAAAAGTATCGTTTTGAGTATACCAGCGCGTGCGGACAGACGACCGAACGGTCTGTAAAGTGGCGCAAAAGCGGGAGGAATATCTGGGCGGGCCCGAGATGGCGCGCCGAGATGTACATATGCGCCGGAAGTAGGCGGCCGAAAAGCGCATCCCGTTCTGAGCGCGGGATCTGGGACGCAGTTTCCGCCAAAGACCGCAAAAGGAAAGCACATCCCATTCTGACGCCGGATTCCGGGTCGCGCTTTCCCAAGCGGCCTCAAAGCGGAAAACGCATCCCACTCTGAAGCCAAATTCCGGGACGCAATTTCCGCAGAGCCCTCAATAAAAGAAAAGGACCCCTTTGCAGAGGTCCTAGTCAATTCAAGGTGGCGGGGAAGGGAATCGAACCCCTGACACGAGGATTTTCAGTCCTCTGCTCTACCAACTGAGCTACCCAGCCATTTGAGGTGTGCCTTGTTTCAAGGCTTGATTAGTATAACCAAGGACGCGTTCCGGTCAACCGAGAATTTTAAAAAAGTTTTTGGGCACAGCCTCGGTTCTATAAATCGGCACGTCAGAGGCATCAGCCGGCAGCAAGAAGTTTTTCACTCAGAGCCGCACGGGCAAACTCACTTGGCGTCATCCCCTCGGCAGCCGCCCGTCGACGAATGGCCTCCTTCATTCCCAGAGGAATCTTGACCGACAGCGTTGCCGTCCCCTCACCTGAGAGCGGGGGCCGTCCATGCACGATCCCACCAACGGTGTGTTCGCCATCCGGAAACTCTCCGCGCTCGTACGACTCGCACCACGCGTCAATCATTTCATCCGTTACAACCTGACCATTAGCGGCCGTATACGTCTTGCCCATCATCGACCCCTTTGCCGAGCCTGTTCAATCTCCTGCCAAAATTTCTTCTGGACTGGAGACAAGGCATGAATGATAAGCCACCCACGGACAAGCTCGACCGCGACAAGCTCCACGCTTCGTCCGTCTGAGAGCCATCCAATTGCAAGCCATCTCGGCGGCTCGTCCTTCGGCTCGCGACGAATGCACTCAGTAACCGCAAGCCAAGCGCTAAGCACCTGCTTTTCCGTCAGGTGCTTTTTAGCGTTGGGATGGATCTCAACATCCATGCATCTTCTCCTCCATCTTACCCAATTTCGTATGACGAAAGTCCACTGTCGCCAATTCTTAAGCCGGCACGCGTTGGAGAGCAGGAGTCGAAACAATGATTGAAGGACGCTCTAGTACGGCCCAGGCGCCGAGGCAGGAGCACATGCGCCAAGGACGAACGTTTTCGTAGCGCGCGAGGATATTGCCGTCGCGATCGATGAAGGCGATGTCGATGGGATAGGCCATAAAACACGTATGGACCGAAGAGCAGCGTGGAAACGCCATGACGAGCGACAGGCCGTTGGCGGCAACCGGACGCCGTCCCAGCATGCCGCGCAGGCGCACGACAAACGACTCCGCCACCACAAACTCGGCCGGCGTCCAACCCAGCCTATTGAGTGCCCGCGCGTAGGCGATGTAGGACGAGACCGCGGTCACATGACCACCCCCGGATGCCATGGATCGACCGTCACCGCGCGCTCGTGCGACAACGTTGTCGGCGCCCCCAGCGGAACGCCAGCGATGCTGAGAGAAGTCGGCCACGGCTCATAGTGCATGGTGCAGGTGTAGGTCCTAAACGTACCGGATAGGGAGAGCAGGCCACCATCTGATGCCTTCGCGCCTTGCTCGCTCGACACTTCGATCTGCAAGTCATAGCCTTCCATGGCATTCAGAATTTGAGTCTGGACCGTCGCCGAGGCATCGGCAGAGCTTTCGTCGCCCTCCCCCTCCGACGCCACGGCATGCGCTAGCACGATGTCGGGCACCACGCGGTCGAAGCGCGCGACAGCGCCGGCAAAGATCATGACGTTGTACACGATGAGTGCCAGCACCAGCAAAACGGGCGTAACCACTGCCATCTCCACCGTCGCTTGGGCGCGCTCCTCGCGCAGACGCATGCGGATACTCATTACGACCCACCGCCCAGAGCGCCAACCAGCGTGGCGACATCGACGGTGAGCGGGATGGAACCGCCGCCGGGCAGAGGAATCTCCGCAAGTGTGAACACCGTACCGCTAATGGTGCGTTCGACTTGATATTCCAACGCCTCGCAAAGCGCCTTGGGATCGGTCACGCCCAACGGAATACTTCGCAGTTTGTCTTGCGCTTGAGAGAGGCCAGCAATGTCAGACCCCGGGCTCTTAATGACGTTGGCGGAATCAGTCAGCACCGGCTTTCGCAGGCGCAAGTCGCACGGTTCCAAACCCAGCGCCGCCACGGACGCCGAAACGGTATCGCCGAGCCACGATGCAATGGAGCCCAACGCGCCGCTGCCCCCTCCTAGGCCTTTAATCATCTCGTCCATAAGTTCGTCGGCCGAACCTTGGATGTCTCCGTATCCCACAAGCAGCCGTCCCCAGACATCCATGACGCCGTCGAGCACGCCGGCAACGCCGCCCGAGCGTTCCTTCAATGTCGAGAAAAATCGCGAAAGCACGTTGTTTTGCGCCGTCGCCCCATCGGGCGCCAGCACCGCGGCAGAGATGGCACCGCGATCGCCAAGTCTGACTGCCGTGTTAAACGAAGAGTTGAGTTCATCGGAGCTCGAGATGGCACCCGAAACCGCAAAGGCAACCACGCCGTTGCGACCGGGCGGAGCGATACGCGGGCGCTCACCGGAAAGTTCTTTGATGGCGGTATCGAACGCATTGCCCGCACGGTCGGCTTCGTCCTCGGTCTGACGCTCGAGCTCGAGCTCCTTGTTGCGACAGTCGACGTAGTCCTCCAGGGCGTCTTTAAACTTGTCAAAGTGATACTCGAAGCCGTTTTCGATAGAGGTTGAAGGCGCCGCAACAGCACCAAGCGACAAAACGCCAAAATGGCATTTGCTGCATTTATCCTGTCCATCGTAATCGGCAACCGAAGCAAATCCGCTCGGCGTCCCTTTCTTATAGTTAGGGCAGGTCGTCCCGTAATGCAGATACGCCTTGTCATCGTTCACGCTAGTCGGCCACACCGCATCGGTATAGAGTTCCGTCGCCCGAACCTCATCAGAGTTGCGCGGCAGCAGCGGAATATAGGAGGAAACCCTGTCTCCGTTCTCGGTTATATATGCCCGATCGACCTCCGCGTTCGCATAGGTATAAAACGCCTTACGCGCCGCAGACTCTGCCTTCATCTCGACACTCGAGCCCTGGGGCTTCTCATTTGTCAGACGCCAATGGTAGTAGTCCTTCGCGCGATCAAGGGCAACTTGAGGCTCCCACGTAACGCTCGATGAGTAATGCGGATTTTGAACACCGGAGAGATCCGTTAGGCTTTTCGCGCGCTCCCACATGCAAGAACAGCTGCCGACCGAGCCCTTGTCAGACCCACCACAATCCGCCAGCCAAGCACGCTCTTTAGCCTTCGCCGTGTCCTCAGAAGCCTTCCGCAGCTCCTCGGCCGCACGCTCTAAATCATCTGATGTGTCTTTAATGGTATCGGTCGAGATCTCTGACCCTTTGATCGCAGCGAAGTCCGACTCGGATGTCCTGGGCACGGCAAGCGCCGTACCGGTATAGGTCACACTATCGGTATCCTGCGCCGACACCGCCTGCGTGGCACGCGCGGCGATCAGATACGGCAGAGCCGTCTCGATTTTCTGTAAGCCTTCCGATGCGCTTTTGGCAAACTTGTTGCGCGTTTTAATGATCTCGATCCCGGTGTCGACCATATTGCCGGCAACCGGCTCGGCACCCGGGATGAGGATGGCGACCAGGCCCGTCCCGATCGTGGCAAACCCCGCCAGCCCCAGACTCAAGATACTCGCATCAACCACCGTGGCAGCCGTGTGATAGGACGACACCACGTTGGCACCCGCCAGCGCGCCGCTATCAGCCGCCACCTGGGTGTCCCCGGCACGCGACATGCTCCATATCGCCGCGGTCGACGAAAACAACAATGTGAGCACCACTAGGATGACCACGGCAGAAGAAAGCGTGGTATAGGCACCGTCTTCGATAAACAGATCGACACCGGCTCGACCCATAAAGCCACCTCGCTTGCAATGGCAACTCGGACGGCGCGTCAAAACGCGTCTAGACCAGAAACGCTTAATCCCATGTAGCAATCCACGAATCATAATCTCCCTCCAGCCATTCGGGACGCGATTGATACGAGACATCGACCTTGAGCTCAACGTAGCCGCCCTCGGCGGTACCACCCATAGCCTGCGCAAACGCACCGATCACGGGCAACGGCTTGACCTCGCCGGAAACGGACACGGACGAGACGCCACCCGCACCGGCCCGGCCAAGCTCGATATCCCACGACAGCGGCCCGCCGGCATGAAAAATCGAAACGTTGGGCACTGCGGCAAGCCGGCGGCGGGTGAACTCCTTAAGATCGTCGTCCTCCGCCGTCGTCGTGGTCATGAGCCGCGCGGTCTCGGCGGCGGCAGACTCCATGACCGCGCGCGTATAGAGCAGGCACACCGGTTGCAGTGCGAGAAGGATGAGCGTCAGAAACGTCGGCAGCAAAAAAGCGGCCTCGACCGTAGACTGCGCCCGGTCCTCGCACGCGATATCAATACAACGCGATGTCCTTAGCGCCCGCAGCGGCGTCGATAACCGACATCGAGGCAACGCCATGGGATGCCGCCCGCTCAACCAGCGCCGCCAAGCGCCCATCGGTGCCAGCACGCCAAAGTCCCGCAATCGCCAGCACGATCGATAACAGCGCCACCGTGACGATGGCGTATTCCACAGTCGCTTGGGCAACCTCCTCACGCAGAACGCCATGCATTTCACGACCCCTCCTTTGAGCTTATTGTTTGCGGGACCAGGCGCACGGCGCGCAGACGACACGAAGCATC
>USCN01000115.1 GCA_900553165.1 uncultured Collinsella sp. | reverse complement strand
GACGCTTGCCATAATGTAGGGCGTTGCCTGCGGAACCAGGGAGAAGAGCCGCTTCTCGAACATGAAACCTCCTATGCCGCAACGGTGCCGGGCTGGGTCCTCGGCAGCCGCTTAGTTAGCCAAATGCAACTAGAGTAACATCGTGCAGCGGGTAAGTATGCCGAGGGTAATTTTTAGCCGATGAACTGCGTAGAAAGTTCAAAATTGTTGAGTGCGGCGAACTTTGTGGTGGACGGAATGCGGGCGCAATTTTGATCGTGTGCGACCCGCTCCAAAACGTGTACGTCAGCTTCCAAAACCGACAAAAAATGACATGTTTGGAGGCTGACGTACATGTTTGGATAGGGGCAAGGGCGACGACGGACGAAAGTCACGCCTGTGCCACGTTCGATGTGCTAGCGTTTGGGTGAATAAAACGAGCCCGTGCGGAAAGGATCCGGACCGTATGCAACGTGGAAGTACATCTCCGCTGTCCCGCGAGACCGATGCGCCCGAAACCATCGTCAAGCTGGAGTGCGACATCGATGATGCGTCGCCCGAGGTACTCGCCTATGCCGCCGACCGCCTGCGCGAGGCAGGCGCCCGCGAGGTGCACTGGCTGCCCCTCTACTGCAAAAAAGGCCGCCCCGGCTGGCAGCTGCAGGTGATCTGCTCGCATGAGGATATCGAACGCCTGCAGACGATTATCTTTTTGGAAACCACGACCAACGCCGTTCGTCGCCAGGTGATGGAACGCGTTTGCCTGCCGCGTCGTTTTGAGCAGGTAGCGACGCCTTGGGGCGAGGTGGCCGTCAAAGTAGCCACCCTGCCCGACGGCAGTGAGCGTGCGGCGCCCGAGTACGAGGACTGCGCCCGTCTTGCCCGCGAGCATAACGTGCCGCTCCAGCGCGTGATGCAGGCGGCTCAGAGTGCGGCGCTTCGATTTGAGTAACACGGCCGGTGGCACGCCGCGCCCAGCCCCATCAAACCCACCCGAAAGGACCACCATGAAATACCTCATCGCTTCCGACATTCACGGCTCGGCATACTGGGCCGAGCGCCTCTGCGCTGCCATCGAATCCGAGCAGCCCGACCGTATTGTGCTGCTAGGCGACCTGCTCTACCACGGCCCGCGCAACGACCTGCCGCGCGACTACGCCCCCAAGCGTGTGATTCCGCTGCTCAACGCCCTAGCCGACCGCATCATCGCGGTGCGCGGCAACTGCGACGCCGAGGTCGACCAGATGGTCCTCGACTTTCCCGTTATGGCGGACTACGCCACGCTGTTCGACGAGACCGGTCGCGAGCTGTTCCTGACGCACGGCCACGTCTTTGGCGCCGGCATGCACAACAGCGTCGACCACGCGCCCGCGCTGCCCGAGGGCTCCGCGCTCGTCTACGGCCACACGCACATCAAGGTTAACGAGGCAAGCGCCGCGCACCCGGGCCTGTGGCTCTTCAACCCCGGCAGCGTGAGCATTCCCAAGGACGGTGCGCACAGCTACGGCATCTACGAGGGCGGCGCGTTCCGTCACGTGATCCTGGAGGAGGAGTAACCATGGCCGAGCATATGGCTCAGCAAAATGCCGAGGGTTCGCGCGACCTGTCCACGCTGGTCGACGCGTCGGCCGAGCTGCAGCATCTGGTGCAGACCATCTGGCGCCTGCGTCAGCCCGATGGCTGCCCGTGGGACCGCGAGCAGACGCATCAGAGCATTGGCAAGAACATGATAGAGGAAGCCTACGAGGCGCTCGATTGCATTGAGGCGGACGACGTGGCGCATCTGCGCGAGGAGCTGGGCGATGTGCTCATGCAGGTGGTGCTGCATGCGCAGATTGCGGCGGATGCCGGTGAGTTTACGCTTGCCGATGTGGCGCGCGATATCGACGCCAAGCTCATCCGTCGTCACCCGCACGTGTTTGGCGATGCGGATGCCGAGAGCTCCGACGAGGTGCTCAAGATTTGGGACGAGGTCAAGCTTGCCGAGAAGGCCGCCAAAGACCAGGCCGTGGCGGCAGGCGAGGCTGCGCCCGAGGGTCTGCTCGACGGCGTGCCCACGCACCTGCCGGCGCTGATGCAAGCTCAGAAGGTGTCGCGCAAGGCGGCGGCCGTGGGCTTTGAGTGGGAGACGGTCCAGGATGTGTGGGACGAGGTCGCCGAGGAGCGTGCCGAGTTTGAGGCCGAGGCGCCCGGCTCGCCCGAGCGCGAGATGGAATTTGGCGACCTGCTCTTTGCCCTAGTCAACGTCGCGCGCAAAGAGGGGATTGACGCCGAGAGCGCCCTGCGCGCGAGCACGGCCAAGTTCCGCCGTCGCTGGGCTGCGATGGAGCAGATGGCGGCCGGTGCTCACGTGGATCTTGCCGAGCTTTCGACCCACGGCCTCAACGACCTGTGGGATGCTGCAAAGGCGGAGGAGTAAGACTGCGGGAACGACGGGCTGACACGCCTCATCGTTCCCGCTAAATTTTTCGAAAATCAAGTGTATCCCTCGGCTAACTTAGGGCATAATGCAAAAAGTGCGACATGGCTAACTTACGGAGACGCACCGACGGTGCGCGGTCAGCCGGTCGTTTGCATCCATTACGTTTCCAAGTGAGAGGGAGACAACATGAGCGATATTTTGGACGTCTACGGTCGCGAGGTGCTCGACAGCCGCGGCAATCCCACTGTCGAGGTCGAGGTCGTGCTCGAGGACGGTAGCTTTGGCCGCGCAATGGTGCCTTCGGGCGCTTCGACCGGTGCCTTTGAGGCCTGCGAGCTGCGCGATGGCGACAAGGGTCGCTACCTGGGCAAGGGCGTTTCGCAGGCCGTCGAGCACGTCAATAACGAGTGCGCTAACGCCGTCGTGGGCCTCGACGCCTTCGACCAGCGCGCCGTCGATGCCGCGCTGATTGCCGCGGACGGTACCCCCAACAAGACCAAGCTCGGTGCCAACGCCATCCTGGGCGTGTCGCTGGCCGTCGCCCGCGCCGCTGCCGAGTCGGCGGGGCTTTCGCTGTACCAGTACCTGGGCGGCGTCAACGCCCATCTGCTGCCCACGCCCATGATGAACATCCTCAACGGCGGCGTGCATGCCGACAATAACGTCGACTTCCAGGAGTTCATGATCATGCCGGTGGGCGCCCCGAGCTTTGCCGAGGGCCTGCGTTGGTGCGCCGAGGTCTACCACACCCTCAAGGGCGTGCTGCACGAGGCCGGCCTGGGCGGCGGCGTGGGCGACGAGGGCGGCTTTGCGCCCAACCTTAAGACCAATGCCGAGCCGTTCGAGTACATTACCAAGGCCGTCGAGAAGGCTGGCTTTAAGCCCGGCGTCGACTTCATGTACGCCATGGACCCGGCCTCGACCGAGTTCTACAACGCCGAGACCGGCATGTACGAGCTCAAGGGCGAGGGTGTGGAGTACACGAGTGCCCAGATGGTTGATTACTGGGAGAAGCTCGTCGACACCTACCCCATCATCTCCATCGAGGATGGCATGGCCGAGGAGGACTGGGACGGCTGGGTCGAGCTTACCCGTCGCATTGGCAACAAGGTGCAGCTGGTGGGCGACGACCTGTTCGTCACCAACACCGAGCGCCTCAAGAAGGGCATCGAGCTGGGTGCCGCCAACGCGATCCTGGTCAAGGTCAACCAGATCGGTACGCTCACCGAGTCGCTCGAGGCCATCGAGACCGCCAAGGAGGCCGGTTACGCCTGCATCGTGAGCCACCGCTCCGGCGAGACCGAGGATTCCACGATTGCCGACCTGGTCGTGGGCGTCAATGCCGGCCAGATCAAGTCGGGCGCCCCGTGCCGCAGCGACCGTATCGCCAAGTACAACCAGCTCATCCGCATCGAGGACGAGCTCGAGGGCAGCGCGCGCTACGCCGGCAAGGCCGCGTTCTATAACATTCGCTAGATAGACGAGCCTGGTGGGGAGGGGATGGACTCGGCTTCGCCCCGCTCCAGCTAGACGCTACAGAGTTCTGTCGGGCGCTGGGCCATATGGCTCAGCGCCTTTTTTATGTCGAGCAAAGGCTGGCGAAGGCGGTGCGGGCGCTCGTGCTATAACTAAAGGACTTAGCGCAAACAAACCTCAACCGCACAAGGCGCACATGGATCAGATTTACGACAACAGGTACTATTCCGCCGCATCGCGCGAGCCGTCGCCTCGCCGCGCACGTACGGTGCAGCTCGGCGGTTCCGACTACGCCGGCGCCGACCGCTCCACGCAGCGCCCGACAAGTACCTCGCGCCCCAATGCTCAAGTGAATACTTCGACAGATGGACCAGTACGTCCGACACGTTCGCCGCATTCGTCGCGTCCCTCGGCCCAGACGCACGACAAATCGAGCAGACCTTCGAGCCGTCTTTCGGGCTCGGACTTTATGCGCTACGCCAACGACAATGCGGTGGTCAAGGCGATCTATGACTTTACGCATGGCTCTCTGCGTCCGCTGTTTATCGGCATCGTTGTGGCGCTGGCGCTCGTGAGCCTGTATTTCCCCGTGCGCGACCTGTACGTGGCAAAACGCTCGAGCGACATCTTGGCCAAGCAGGTCGAGATTCGCCAGCAATACAACGACGAGATGAAAAAAGACACTGACAAGTGGTTTTCGGAAGAGGGCATTAAGGATTCGGCACGGGACCTGGGCATGGTGATGCCCGGCGAGAAGAGGATTGAAGTGCAAGGTCTGGACGAGGATTCGGATTCGTCGTCGAGCAAAAAGTCCTCAAACGCCAAGAATGCCAGCGAAGTGGCCAAGGAGATCGAAGAGGTCGGCAAGGACGCACCGTGGTACATCCAGGCGCTCGACATGCTGTTTGGGTTTAACGGCGTCGAGGGTCAGACGGTCGTGTCCAACGGCAAATAGCGCCCGGAGGGGAGCCCGCAATGACAAATTGCAAACGCTATAAGGTGGCCGCGATCGACCTGGGAACGGTGTCGTCGCGAGTGGTGTTGGCCCAGGTCGAGGGCGGAGCGATTGTGGAATCGTCCAAGCATACCGAGATTACCGACCTGGGCGAGGGCGTGGACGCGACGGGCCGCTTTTGCGAGGCGGCCGTTGAGCGCGTGCTCGCTGCGTGCCGCATGTTTGTGGTTGAGGCCCGTGCCTTTGGGGCCGCGTGCGTCTGCACCACGTGCACGAGCGCCGCGCGCGATGCGTCCA
>USCN01000114.1 GCA_900553165.1 uncultured Collinsella sp. | reverse complement strand
CGCCCCTACGCAATTTCTGACAAGGGGGCTTACGCGGCATGGCTGTAATGACTGACGTGCGCGAGGCTGCGCAGGGCCTCATCGAGTACGCTATCCACCGATCGATGATCGGCCAGGACGATCGCATCTGGGCATACAACACCATTTTGGAGTGTATCGGCGCCACGGGCCCCGCACTCGACATGGCCTGGGCGCTGCAGACCGAGAAGATTTCGCTTCTGCACCCTGACACACTCCCCGACTTTGACCTTGAGGGCACGCTCGCCGTACTTTCCGAGGCCGCCGTTGCCAACGGCGCTGCCGAGGACACGGCGTCGGGCCGCGACCGCATCGCTATGCGCATCATGGGCGTGCTCATGCCGAGGCCTTCGGTTGTAAACGAGGAGTTCAATGGGCGCATGGGCGTCAACGAGCCCCGCGCCGCGACCGACTGGTTCTACGGCCTGTGCTGTGACGCCGGTTACGTGCGTCGCGCCGCCATCGCGCGCAACATCAAATGGAGCACTTCCACCAACTGGGGTGACCTGGAGATCACCATCAACCTGTCAAAGCCCGAAAAGGACCCGCGCGATATTGCCGCGGCCGGCGCCGCAAAGAACACGGGAGAGAAGTATCCCGCCTGCCAGCTCTGCATCGAAAACGAGGGCTATCCCGGACGCCCCGCCGCAGCCGACGGCGGCGCTCATCCCGCCCGTCAGAACCTGCGCGTTATTCCCATTCAGCTTAATGGCGAGCGCTGGGGCTTCCAGTACAGCCCGTATGCATATTTTAATGAGCACTGCATTGCCATGAGCTCCGAGCATCGTCCGATGCACGTTGACCGCAAGGGCCTGACCTGCCTGCTCGACTTTGTGGACCTGTTCCCGCACTACTTCATCGGCTCCAACGCCGACCTGCCCATCGTGGGCGGCTCGATTCTTTCGCACGACCACTTCCAGGGTGGCGCGCACGAGTTCCCCATGATGCATGCCGCCGAGGTCTCGCAGTTTAGCGTGCCCGGATTTAATCAGGTCAGCGGTACCGTGCTGCAGTGGCCGCTTTCGGTGCTGCGCCTGCGCTCGCACGACCGCGCCCAGCTGCTCGACGCCGCCGAGAAGATTATCCTCGCCTGGCGCGAGTGGACCGATGAATCGGTTGGCGTCATCGCGCACACGGCCGACGGCGTGGCACACAACACCGTGACGCCCGTCATCCGCCGCGTCGACTCCCGCGGCAATGCCGGCGGCGAGATCTACGAGGCCTACCTGGCGCTTCGCTGCAACATCACGACCGACGAGCATCCGCTAGGCGTATTCCACCCACATGCCGAGTATCACCACATTAAGAAGGAGAACATCGGCCTGATCGAGGTCATGGGCCTGGCGATTTTGCCGCCACGTTTGGTTCCCGAGCTCGGCGCTGTCCGCGAGCACCTGCTGGCAGCCAAGGCTGACGCAAGCTACGATCTTGCCGCCGCACTCGAGGGCGACGACCTTTGCCGCAGCCACGCCGCTTGGGCCGAGGACGTTTTTGCCCGCCGCGCCGACGAGCTTACGGCCGACAACGCCATCGATATCCTGCACGAGGAGGTCGGCGTGGTGTTTGGCCACGTGCTCGACAACGCCGGCGTCTTTAAGTGGGACGAAGCCGGCCGCGCTGCCCAACAGCGCTTCATCGACTCGCTATAGAGCGCGGGCCCGAACGCACGCACGCAACAGATAGCGCCAACACGACCACGGCACCCGCCGGCAACATCGCCGACGGGCGCCGCTTTATTGGTGTAAGGGTAGCTAATTTGCACCAAAACAAGGAGTGTTCCAAACTGCCGGCAGAGAAGGAACGCCCCCAGGTGCCGACTTAAACCCCACATTATTCGATGGAAAAACGTGGTTGCCTCCCACATTATTCGATGGAAAAACGTGGTTTACTCACACATTTTTCGATGGAAAGACCGAAACGGTCTTATACTAACCATGATCGTTAGGAGGCAGTATGCAGCGACAGCTAATGGACGAACTCATCGCTTGGAAATCTAGGGCAAACCGCAAGCCCCTCCTGCTTAAGGGGGCCCGCCAGACGGGAAAAACCTGGCTTCTTAACGAATTCGCAGGCCAGCAGTATCAAAACGTCATCCGCTTTGACTTTATGCTCGAACCGGGCGCACGTTCGCTGCTCGACGGAAGCCTTGACCCCAAACGCATCATCTCCCAGATAGAGCTCCTGCGCGGCCAGACCATAACGCCGACAGACACGCTCATCATCTTCGACGAAATCCAAGAGGCACCGCGTGGCATCACCTCGCTCAAATACTTCAACGAGCTGGCGCCGGAATACCATATCGTGGCAGCCGGCTCCTATATGGGGCTCGCGCTCCGACGCGAAAACGAGTCGTTCCCCGTCGGCAAGATCGACCAGCTCACCATGCGCCCCATGGGGTTTGTCGAGTTCGTTCGTGCCGTCGATGGCGATCCGCTCGCAGATGCCATCCTTGCCGCAGACATTGACCTGCTGGCAAACGTTTCCGAAAAGCTCGAACGCCTGCTCAAGGAATACCTCGTTGTCGGTGGCATGCCAGAAGTTGTCTCCGCTTTTGCCGCCTCCCACGATTTCATCGAAGCCCGCAGGCTTCAGCAGCAAATCATCGAAGCTTATGAATCCGATTTTGGCAAGCATGCGCCAGCCCGCATCGTCGAGCGCATGAGGCTGGTTTGGAAATCCCTTCCCGGCCAGCTCGCAAAGGAAAACAAGAAGTTCGTCTACGGCGCGCTTCGTCCCGGGGCGCGCGCACGCGATTTTGAAGAAAGCCTCCAGTGGCTCATGGACTACGGAATCGTTCATAAGGTACCACGTGTTTCCGCCCTAAGAGCACCGCTCACAAGCTACGAGGATCTCTCGGGCTTCAAGCTGTTCTGCATCGACACCGGCATCCTCGGAGCACTCTCCGGCCTCTCGCCAGCCATTGTTCTGAACGGGCCCGCTGTTTTTACGGAGTTCAAAGGCTCGCTGACCGAGCAATACGTCGCACAGGAGCTTTTGCTCCAAGGCAATACTCCCGCGTATTGGTCATCCTCCTCCGGCAATGCAGAGACTGACTTTGCCGTCGACCATGCGGGGACCGTGCTTCCGCTCGAGGTCAAGGCGGCAGAGAATCTCAAAGCAAAGAGCCTGAGGATTGCCTGCGAGAAGTTCAAGCTCGAGCGCTGCGTGAGAACATCGTTAGCGGCATATAGAGACGAAGGCACGCTCGTCAATATTCCGCTCTGGGAGATTGGGCAAATCGACAAGCTGGCATAGGCGCTGTGGAGGGGGTGCCCCGTAAGGAGTGTCCCAAACTGCCGGCAAAAAAGGAACGTCTCTATCTGCCGCATTCCCGAAGCAAGGCAACGCCGATGTTTTGGCAACGGCAGCGAGCGGGCCGCATTTGAGACAAGGTGACGTGAAACGAAAGGGCGCTGACCTTCTGGTCGCGCCCTTGAAGTTGAACGTCAGATTGTCCAAATGCGGCCCGCGCAGCGTCGAGCAGTTACGACGTTTGGTAAAACGCCGTAACTAACGTGCTCCGTACTGCTCGTAGTAGGCATCGATGGCGGCCTTGAGCTCGTCATCGATGACGACCTTGCCGTCGATCTCGTGGTTGTAGAGGGTCTCGACGACCTCGGCCATGGAAACGATGCTCGCAACGGGGAAGCCGTACTTGGCCTCGATCTCCTTCTGTGCGGTGGTCACGCCGCCCTTGCCGACCTCCATGCGGTTGAGAGACACGATGAGGCCCTTGATTTCGACGTCGGCAGCAGCCTTAACCTTGGGATAGGTCTCGTCGATGGACTTGCCGCTGGTGGTGACGTCCTCGACCATGACCACGCGGTCGCCGTCCTGAGGCTCATAGCCCAGCAGGTTGCCCTTGTCGGCACCGTGGTCCTTGGCCTCCTTGCGGTCGCAGCAGTACTTGACCTCCTTGCCGTACAGCTCGTGGTAGGCAATTGCGGTCACGACGGCCAGCGGGATACCCTTGTAGGCCGGTCCAAACAGCACATCAAAGTCGTCGCCGAAGTTATCGTGGATGGCCTGGGCGTAATACTCGCCCAGCTTCTTGAGCTGATAGCCCGTCACGTAAGCGCCGGCGTTCATAAAGAACGGGGACTGACGGCCGCTCTTGAGCGTAAAGCTGCCGAACTTAAGGACGTCGGACTCAACCATAAACTTGATGAACTCTTGCTTGTAAGCCTCCATGCGGGCTCCTCTCGTAATCGCGTACGTGCCTTCCAGTTTAGCGCAGGCGAAGCATCGATGCGGGCGCGCTTTGGAGCCACGGCATTCTGTAAAGGCTTTGTCGGGGGCAATGGTTTTCCGAACAATGGGGTTGACATCGCAAACCCCCTCATCAAGAATACGGGCGGATTAAAAAGGGGTACGAGATACCCAAAGCGCGCTGCGCCCGGCCTTTAGGAGGTGTGCCATGGAAGGCAGTCCTGGTCGAAAAACCTGCATGTCGCCCTCGGCACGCCGTGAGGATTCCGCATACGCATAAACGCCACCGGCAGATCGCCAAAACCACCACAAAGGCGCGCTGCACCCTTTGTGGGCTCAAGAGCTTGACGTGAGCGACATCTAGGTTTTTTGAAGCAAATACGACACGTACGCTAACTCCCTTCAACAAGGAGGACCCTATGCTGATGCTCAAAACCGTCACGGTACTCGAAGCCATCTCCAAGCGCCGCCGCACGGCGCGCCCCGCCGCTCATACCGGCCTGTCCAAGAACACCATATTCGCCGCCACCCATAGTGCCGAGGACGCCCTCGTACTGCTTGACGCCACGGCAAACGGCCTCACCGTCGAGCAGGCAACCGAGCGCCTGAACGCCGTCGGCCCCAACACCATCGAGGCAACGACCAAAACGCTCGCCCACCGCATCGCCGACGCGTTCATCGATCCCTTCGCCGGCATCCTCGCCGCGCTCGCGCTGGTCTCGCTCTACATCGACGTGCTCGCCGTGCCCGAGCCGCAGCGCGACCCCTCCACGGTCATCATCATCGGCATCATGCTGCTGGTATCGGGCGGTATGAAGTTTATCCAGGAAGCCCGCAGCGGCAATGCGGCAGAGGCCCTCAAGGACCTGGTCTCCAACACTTGCACCGCCCTGCGCGACGGCGAGCGTATCGAGATCCCCTTCGACGAGCTCGTCCCCGGCGATGTAATCCGCCTCTCTGCCGGCGATATGGTGCC
>USCN01000113.1 GCA_900553165.1 uncultured Collinsella sp. | reverse complement strand
CCATGAGCAGCGTGGTCTTGGCCCGCTCGGCTTCAACCGACTCGGATACGTCGACAAACGGGTCATCGTCCTCGTCGTCATCCAAAACCGGGTCGACATCGCCACCCATGACCGTGGTCACCGCGGCGTCAGTCCCCTTCTGGCGCAAAATGCTCAGGTGCGGACGAGCGACGCCGGGAACAGACAGGGCCTCTTCATCGCCCCACGGGCTCGCATTGACATCGGCACGTCGACGCTCGGCAAAATCGGCAGCGCGATCGCGTGCGGAGCGCAAAACGCCACCCACCGAAAAGCCGATAATGACCAAACCAACGACGACGAGCCCCAGCAAGACAACCATGGCGATAGGTTTACCCAAGGCGTTTTGCAAGGCACTTGCGATAAAGGCGCCAATGTAGCCGCCCGACACGGAAAGGTTCTGCGGCGTAAACATAAGGTCGCACGAATCGCTCGTGCCCGGCACCATCAGCGAAAGAATGGAGACGACGGCGATAATGACCAAGGCGCCGCCCGCAACAGAGCGCACGTTGAGCGGCGAGTCCTCACCCAAAAAGAGCGTGGCGGCAAACAGCAAGATGACGATCGGCAGCACGTAGGCGCCCAGACCAAAGCCCAGGTGGTAGAAACCGGCAACCGCAGCCGTCACGGGCGCTGTTGCCGGAGAGATCACGGCAATGAAGGACGCGATCGCCAAAACGGCGATGACCACACCGGCGATATCGCGATTGGCCGAAGGCTCGACCAGGGGCTCAAACTCATCAAACTCGGACTCGTGGCCCTTATTGGCACGCAGATGGGAACCGGCACCCTTAGCAGATGCCGGTTGGTTATTGGCCTTATTGCCTTTGGCGTTTTGTGCAGATCCGCGCGCCAAACTAAACCTCCATGACGACCGGGATGATCATCGGACGGGTGCGCGTACGGCTCCAGATAAAGTTAGAGAGCGAATCGCGCACGGCCTTGCGAATGGCATCGGAACCGCTGCTGGTAAAGCTAAACTTACCCTTCTCGATCGTCTTCATAATGGACGCGGAGGCATCCTCGGAGAACTGGTCGTCGATGGCAAACGAGACGCCGCGGCCCGAGAACTCGATGGCCTCGATCTTCTTGTGTTTGAGGGAGACGATGGCAACGGCCGTGACCATACCGTCGTTGGCGAGCTTCTGGCGATCGCGCAGGACGATGGGGTCGGTATCGCCGATACGCAGGCCGTCGACGTAAACGACACCGGACTCGACGGGCGTACCGCGCTTGACGATACCACCGCGCATCTCGAGCGTGTCGCCGTTATCGAGGATAAAGATATGATCGTCCTTGATGCCCATCTTGCGGGCCAGCTGCGCATGGGCGCGCAGATGCACGGCCTCACCGTGAACCGGCATAAAGTACGTGGGCTTGGCCATGGCCATCAGGAGCTTGAGCTCCTCCTGGCTACCGTGACCCGAGACGTGGACGAGAGCGCGGTTCTTATCCCACACGTCGCAGCCGAGCTTGGCCAGGCTGTTGACGACCTGCTGGACGGCCTTCTCGTTGCCAGGAACAGGAGTTGCCGAAAGGATAACGGTATCGCCCTCGTGGATGGAGAGCGTCTTGTGCTCGCCATTGGCCATGCGGGACAGGGCCGACAGCGGCTCGCCCTGCGAACCGGTGCACATGACGACAATCTTATCGTCGGGCAGGTTATCGATATCGAAGGCATCGATGATATCGGCGTCATCGATGTTGAGGTAGCCCAGCTCACGCGCCACGCGGGTGTTCGTGAGCATGGAGCGACCGGTCACAACGACCTTACGGCCGCACTTGCGGGCGGCATCGCAGATCTGCTGCAGACGATGGATGTGGCTCGAGAACGACGCGACGAACACGCGACCCGGGGCGTTCTTGATGGCGTGCAACAGGTTGGGACCAACCTCGGCCTCGGACTTGGTAAAGCCGGGAACCGTGGCATTGGTGGAGTCGGAAAGCAGCAGGTCGATGCCCTGCTTGGCAAAGCGGCTGATAGCGGCATAGTCGGGCGTAACGCCATCGATGGGCGTCTGGTCGAGCTTAAAGTCGCCGGTGTGCATAACGGTGCCCTGATTGGTGCGGATGAACACGCCCAGAGCGCCGGGGATGGAGTGCGTCATCGAGAAGAAGTCGAGCGAGATGCCGCCGAGGTTGACATGGCTGCCGCCCTTGACCTCGCGGAACTTGGGTGCGCGGATGCGGAACTCAGAAAGCTTGCCCTCGATAAAGCCAAGCGTCAGCTTGCTCGAGAAGATGGGCACCTTGTTGTTGAGGTCCTGCAGCAGGTACGGAAGCGAACCGGTGTGGTCCTCGTGGCCGTGAGTAACGATGATACCGCGGAGCTTCTCCTCGTTCTCCAGAACATAGGTGTAGTCGGGAAGCACCAGGTCGATACCGGGCTGGGAGTCATCCGGGAACATAAGACCGGCGTCGACGAGCACCATGTCGTCGCCGCACTCGAAGACCGTCATGTTCTTGCCGATGCCATCAAGGCCGCCGAGCGGGATGATCTTCAAGGGAGATGATTTTTTAGCTGCCATAGGTTAGTGTGGTTTCCTTTCTTCGAAACGGGTCTGGAACAACCGACGGGGCGCTTCTGGCAAACCGACCGTCGGGAACGTACAAACATGCATCGCAGAGTCGATGCAATAACTACAGTATGATACCCATTTGCACAACAACAGACCACCCATGCATCAAAGCCCCATCTGAACTGGTCTATCCCGCCGGTTTCCCGTGGGGCGGGCACTGATGAAGTTTCCTGCTCTACAGTCCTGCTCACGACGGAGGCCACATTAAGTGGCCTCCTGTTCGTGCGGAACTCGCGATAAACCTAAGCCGGTGTCCCCGCTCTCCCGGGGCCGGCGGAATTTAGTTGTTCAGCATGCGGTCGAAGCTTCCCGAGTCGCCATCCCGATAGTCGGCGGTCATCAGGATCTCCTGCGGAATGCGCCCGCCCTCGCGTAGCACATTGCGGAACTGCACGCGCGTGACCATGGGCAGATCCTTGATCGTCGCCGCCAAGTTCTGCGGCACGCCCTGGTTGGCAGCCGCGGGCTCGCACTCGCCGCCGGCCTTCACGCGACGCTTATGCTCGGCGAGCATGGCGCGGTACATGCCGGCATGCAGACGAATCTCAACCACATTGGCATTGCGAGCCTGCTCGACGATGCGCGCGCCCTCGCGGTCGATATCGCCCACGTAGTAGACGTAGTTAAAGCGATAGCCGATCTCAGCCAGATAATCGTCCAGGGCATGCGAGACGCTCGCCTTGCATCCGCCGCCAAAAATCACGCCGCCCACCTTGATGCCAAAGAGCTTGGCGTGCTTGCGGCCACGCAGCAGCCTGACGATCTCGTCATAGGTGTCCAGGTTCTCGACCATAATGAACGGCTTATCGGCGCCCAGCGTAAAGAAACCCGTAAAGTGCACGGGGCGGTTGGGGGCGACCTTGATCGCCTGCATGCTGATGCCCTTTTCGGTCATGCGCCTTATCAGGCGCTCACCGTGCTTGCCGTCAAAAGCCTTCTCGTCGTTAAAAATCTGGTAGGCACGCTGGCGGCGCGAGGCAACCGGCGTATCGGCACCTCGGTTTTGCTCGATCCAAGCCTGGATGATTGCGATTTCCTCGGCAATCTTGCGGTTGGACATCTCGTTGTGCTGAGTGCGCTGCGGCGCCTTTTTGCCGTCCTTGCCCTCGACCTTAACAATTTGAGTCTGCTGCTCCTTGATCTTAGAGAGCGCCGTAGGCGTAGGGACAACTTTGAGCAGCTGCCTGCCCAAAACGCGGGCAAGGGCAAACGCCGATACCTCGCCGTGGACGGCCGACTCGGGCTGCTGGGTAGCACTATCAGCCGCGGCAGGCTCAGCCTGTGCATGAGGCTTACGCTTGGAATCTGCCCGGGTATTACGTTCCTGCTTGGGCGCAGACGAGCGCTTTTGCGGACGATCGGACTTGGCCTCCTTCGCCGGCTGGCGCTTGACCTGATCCACCGGAGTCTCGGCCTTCTCATCTCCGTTTTGTGTCGCTGTCTTCTCGGCCGCGGCCTCGGCATTTGAGCCACGACCGCCGCGGTGACGACGACGGCGGGGCTTGCCTGAGGCGCTCTCCCCCGCCTGCTTATCAGCGGTCTGTTGAGCTTTGACCTCAGTGTCAGCCGCAGGCTGCGACTCGGAAGGTTGCTGCTCGCGAGCCGCCGGCTCAACGGTTTTCTCGGTTTGTTCGGCCTTCTCGGCCTGAGCGGTCGAAGCCGGCTCGCCCTTCTCCTGACGCCTTACGGGATACGCGCGCCTCGCAAAACCACGCCCGGGACGGCATGAACCCGGAGCCTTCTTGGCAGACTCCTCAACATCGTCTGCAGCCTCGGAAGGCTCTTCAACCTCATGCGCGACATCCTGCTGCGCAGCCTTAAAGTGGGCACCACGGCGACGCTGGGACTCCTGGGCCTCCACGGGCTTTTGCTCCTTCGCGGGCCTCTGCGACTCGGCAGCAACCTCGTTCTCAACAGCCTCGGCATCCGTCTCACCCTTTTGAGCAACGGCACGACGGAAGCGCTCCTGCTGGGCGCGGCGCTGCGCATCGCGCTTGCCACCCCCGCCAAAACCGCCGCGTCCTGCCTTGGCCGTAAAGGCACGCACGACGTTCTCATCGAGCAACTCATCGGTATCGACATGCTCACGCGGAGCAGCTTCTTCCACAGCAGGCACGTCAGCGGAATCCTCGACGACAAAATCTTCGACGGACTCGGCAGGCTGCTCCTGGGTATCGCGGATCTCGACATTGATGGTATAGAACGCCGGGCGCCCGTTAATGCCGCTGCCCTCGATCTTGGTCACGATATTTGCCGCGATAAGCTCATCGCGCATCGCCTTGGTGTCGCATTCCTTATCGACGGAGCGGAAAATCTGCGCCAGCGCGCTCGACTTAATCTTGAGTGCCTTGCGGCAGAGCAGGTCGTAGGCAACCAGCTTGGCGCGCTCGGCAGAAAGCGATGTCTGGCTGCTCAGACGCTCAGCCAGAGCATCGACATTGTTTTGATTATCGGAATATACCGTCTTGGCCACGGGGCCCCTTTCATATGCACACATATACGTCCATATGGTACAACGCACGAGCCTATCCACGCAAAACATCTGCGAGAACGCCCTTGCACCACCTGTTCTCACAAGAAAAAAGACCGGGTCCGCTTGATTGCGGACCC
>USCN01000112.1 GCA_900553165.1 uncultured Collinsella sp. | reverse complement strand
AAGAAGGCCGCCGAAGCCGAAGCTGCTCCCGAGGTAAAGGCCGAGGTCGCTGAGGCCCAGCCGGCCGCCAAGGTTCCGGCAAAGACCGCTGCTAAGAAGGCGATCGCGACCAAGACCACGACCGCCAAGAAGGCAACGGCAGCCAAGAAGACCACGGCAACGAAGTCGACGACCACGAAGGCTGCCGCGACGAAGGCCGCTGCGAAGACGACCTCGAAGGCCGCCGCAAAGTCTGCTGTCAAGGTCGAGGAAACCCCCGTCGAGCCCAAGACCGAGGCGGCTGTCGAGACGAAGCCGGCCGCCAAGACCACCACGCGCAAGCGCACCACGACGACGGCCAAAAAGACCACGACCAAGGCCGCAGCTACCAAGACAGAGCCCAAGTCCGCTGCCACCAAAGAGGAGCCCAAGGCCGAGGTAAAGGCCAAGCCGGCGCCGAAGGCCGCTGAGGTTAAGGCTGCCCCGAAGGTGGAGGCAAAGCCCGAGCCCGCCAAGGAGACCCCGGTCTCCCCCGCCGCTCCGGCAGAGAAAAAGGCTCCGTCCAAGAAGACGTCCGTCCGCAAGGCCACGGCCACCCGCAAGCGCCGCTAGTCCACAAACGATCCAAAACCTCATTAAACCCTATGTAAGGGGCGCTCCAACCGGGCGCCCCTTCTCTGTAGGTAGTTGGTAAAACGATTTTCTAGGACAACCGTTCGCCGATGGTAAACGGATGTTGTTTATACAGCCTGTGTACAACAGATATACTTACAACTTGTGCGTAAAGCCCATGGCCCGCAGGCCATGATTCTATTGAACTGGACCGTATTATGAGATTGATTCACAACAGCCGTCTGCCGCAGTTTCGCACTCCGTTTGGCGCTGTGACCACAGGAACGACCCTCTCGCTTTCGGTGATTCTAGAGGACGCCGACCCCAACCAGGCAACGCTTACGCTGCGCACCTGGGTCGATGAGATCGGTGAGTCTCTGTATCCCATGACGCACGAGGGCGACGGCATCTTTACCGCCGAGCTGGAGTGCGCCGAGCCCTGTCTTATCTGGTACAGCTTTATATGCAATATCGAAGGCCAGCCCGAGGTCCGCTTGGGCGCACCGCAGGGACGCACCGGCGGCGAAGGCGTAACCTATAACTACGCCGAGGTGCCGTCATTCCAGGTCACTGTCTACAAGCACCGCGAAGTTCGACCCGAGTGGTACGAGCGCGGTATGGTCTACCAGATCTTCCCCGATCGCTATGCCCGCGACGAGCACTGGCGCGAGCGCACGCTGGCCGAGGTCGAAAAGCCACGCAACGGAATCCAACGCCGCATGGTCGAGGACTGGAACGAGCCGCCTGTGTACGAGCGCGCCGAGGACGGCTCCATCAAGACCTGGGACTTTTACGGCGGATCGCTCAAGGGTATCCAGGAAGACCTGCCTCGCATCGCCGAGCTGGGCTTTACAGCAATCTACCTCAACCCCATTTTTGAAGCCGCGAGCAACCATCGCTACGACACCGCCGATTACACCAAGATCGATCCTATTCTGGGCACCGAGCAGGACTTTACCGAGCTGTGCGAGGCGGCCGAGAAGCTGGGCATTTCCATCATTCTGGACGGTGTGTTCAACCACACGGGCGACGATTCGATCTACTTTAACCGCTACGGCAACTACCC
This sequence comes from uncultured Collinsella sp., assembly GCA_900553165.1. GTDB lineage: Bacteria > Actinomycetota > Coriobacteriia > Coriobacteriales > Coriobacteriaceae > Collinsella. Next base: position 3,584 of record USCN01000112.1, on the reverse strand, counting down.
CGGCGTGGGCGCGTGGCAGAGCGAGGATTCGCCGTGGCGCGATGCGTTTTATTTCCACGAGGACGGCTCGTACGACTGCTGGTGGGGCGTGGGCAACATGCCCGCCATCAATGAGAGCTCCGAGCTGGTACGCGAGCGGCTCCTGGGCAAGGACGGCGTCATTCGTAAATGGCTGCGTGCCGGTGCCCATGGTTGGCGCCTGGACGTGGCCGACGAGCTTTCCGATGACTTCCTGGCCGAGATCAAAAAGGCCGTGCTCGCCGAGAAACCCGATGCACTGCTGCTCGGCGAAGTCTGGGAGGACGCCTCCAATAAGATTAGCTACGGCCATCTGCGCCGCTACCTGCAGGGCTCCGAGCTGGACTCCGCTATGGATTACCCCTTCCGCGACATGGTCATCGGCTTTTTGATGGGCTACAAAAACGCTTACCAAGCTGCCGAGGATATCGAGACCCTACGCGAGAACTATCCGCGTGAGGCCCTGTCTTGCGCACTTAACCTGCTTTCGAGCCACGACCGTCCGCGCATTATCTCGGTGCTCGGCGGCGGCCCCGACGAGTCGCAGCTGCCCGAGTCCGAGCGCAGCAAATGGCGTCTGGACGAGAACGCGATGGGCCTTGCCAAGAGCCGTTTTGGCTCGCGACGCTCATGCAGATGACGTTCCCGGGCGTTCCCTCAATCTATTACGGTGACGAATACGGCTTGGAGGGGCTCACCGATCCGGGCAATCGCCGTACCATGCCGACCAAGGACGACCTGCACGACTTCGATACGTTTGCGATCGTCAAGAACGCATCCGCTGTGCGCCGCGCGCTGCCGTTTATGATCGATGGCGAGATCAAGGCCTTCGCGCTCAATGACGAGGTGTTGGCCTACAACCGTACGGGCAAGGACGGCGAGTCGGCGACCGTTATCATCAACCGCAGCCTGCGCAACTCGCATCGTGTGACCATTCCGGCACTCGGCGAATGTGCGAGCGATGTAATCAGCGGTCACGAGTGCGAGATTCACAACGGCACGGTCACGCTCGATCTGTATCCGCTGGGCTCGTCGATCATCTATCACCATGCCAAGCAGCGCCTGCAGGAGCCGCTCGATCACGGTGCAGGCGTTGTGTGCCATATCACATCGGTGCCGACCGACGACGGCAAGCCCGGCACGATCGGCGCGCCCACGCGTCGCTTTATCGACCATCTGGCCGCCATGGGCATGCGCTACTGGCAGGTTCTCCCCGTCAACCCGACGGACTTCTTCCGCTCCCCTTACGCCGGTCCTTCGGCCTTTGCAGGCAATATCGACCTGCTGCCCGAGAGCCACGAGGAGCTGGCCGCCGACTTTGAGACCTGGAAGGCCCGCGGCGGCGAGGATGCTGACCCGCTGTACACAGCGTTTAAGCATCGCAATGCCGATTGGCTCGAGAAGTACTGCGTCTACATGGCCGTTAAGAAGTACTTTGAGGGCGAGTCGCGCCATGATTGGCCGGCCGATGTCGCGCGCTACAACGAGCATCTGATCGACGACAAGCGCTTCCACAACGAGGCCGAGCTTCAGGCGTACATGCAATACCGCTTTGACCTGGCTTGGTGCGAGCTCATGAACTATGCGCACAAGAAGGACATCGAGGTTATCGGCGATATTCCTATGTATGTCTCGGACGATTCGGCCGACGCGTGGAGCGAACCCGAGAACTTCTGGCTGTCCGATACCGGCAAGGCGATTGAGATTTCCGGTGCGCCGCCCGACAACTTTGCGCCCGAGGGCCAGGTGTGGGGCAACCCGACGTTCCGCTGGGACCACATGAAGCAGAACGGCTATAGCTGGTGGATGGATCGCCTGCGCCGCGCATTCTCGCTCTACGACCGCGTGCGTCTGGATCACTTCCTGGGCTTCCACAGCTACTTTAGCATCCCCGCCGGCAAGGCCTGCGCCGACGGTCGCTGGCTGGCGGGCCCGGGCAAGGACCTGTTCCAGACCGCCTACGACGAGCTGGGTCCGCTCAACTTTATCGCCGAGGACCTGGGCTATTTGACGCCCGGTGTTCGCGCAATGGCTTCGACCTGCGGTTTCCCCGGCATGGATGTGCTTGAGTTTAGCAACTACGACGTTCGTTGCGGTGTGCATCCCACGCCCGGCAAGATTCTGTACACCTCGACGCACGATACGTCGACACTCGCCGGTTGGTGCACGCGTTCCTTTGCGGGCGGCGATGAGCCGAGCGGCATTGCATTGGCAGGCGAGCTCATGGGCAACGCCTTGGCCAGCGATGCTCCGCTCGTTATGATGCCGCTGCAGGACGTGCTAGGGCTGGGCGACGATGCACGCATGAACGTACCGGGCGTGGCCACGGGCAACTGGACATGGCAGGCTGACGAGGCCGACGTTGCGGCAGCCGAGGAGAAAACTGCGAAGCTCCTGCGCAACACTCATAGATTCTGGGGCGAAGCGTGATAAAAACCCCCGATATAGGGTACAGTTACAGCTGTTTGAATTTTTGCGGGCAGAGCGATCTGCCCGCTTTGTGCTGAAAAGGAAGTATTATGGCGCGCTACGATTACAAGTGCACGAGCTGCGGCAACGTGTTTGAGGTTGAGCACCCCATGTCCGAGACGCCCGAGGTCGTATGCCCCAGCTGCGGCGCCCCGGCATCCAAGACGTTCTCGGCCAGCGGCATTAAATTTGAGGGCAGCGGTTTCTACAACACCGATCAACGAAGCGGCGGCTCCAGTACCAACGCCACGAGTGGCTGCTGCGCCAACTGCCCGCATAACCACTAGGAACCAAACAGCCCCGCGACCGACACCGATCACGGGGCTGATTCTTTGCGCTATAGGTGGCTCTATGAGTTGCGGTGAGATAAGGACTGTTTGGTGGGCTGAAGCCGCTATTCAATCCCTATTTCACCGCAACTTATTAGTTACTTACGAATCAGGCGGGCGCAGAAGTGGCCGTCGTAGGAGTCGGCGTTTACCGGCACGCTTTGGAAGAGGCCTCGATCGTTCTGGCGTACGGATACGAGCTTCTTGGCCTGATCGAACTCGGGGAGTTGCAGAATCTGCGCCTCGGAGAGCGGTGCGACGCTAAAGTCGGCGCCCTCGGGAGAGGCCAGGAAGGCATCCACGACCTGTGTGTTCTCCTCGTCGAAGACCGAGCACGTCGCATAGATAAGCTCGCCGCCGGCAGCCACGCGCGCGGCAGCCTCTTTGAGCATCGTCAGCTGCAGCTTGGGCAGATCAGTCGTAACGTCGTTCTCGGTCAGGCGCCACGGGATCTCGGGATGACGGCGCATAGTGCCGGTGCCCGAGCACGGCGCATCGATAAAGACCGTGTCGAATTTAACCGGCTCGCCAAGCATGGCATCAAACGATGTGAGAACCCCATCAAGCTCGCAAGCATCACCCGAAACCGTACGAACGCCCTGAATACCGGCCTTATGCAGGCGTGCGAGATTCTGGTCGCACTTGCGATCATGCAGATCGAGCGCCGTATGCTGACGCTCATAGCCCGCACGCTTGGCCTGGCACATCATCACATAGGTCTTGGTGCCACGACCGGCACCAATCTCAAGGCAGCTTCCAGGGCGCGTG
>USCN01000111.1 GCA_900553165.1 uncultured Collinsella sp. | reverse complement strand
CGCCAGGCCATCGAAACCGCGCAGGCGCTTCGTCGCGTGCTGCACGAGCGCGGCTACCAGTTCTTCTTGGAGACGCCGACGAACCAGCAGTTTGTGATTCTGCCCAACGAGGATATGGCGCGCATTCGCGAGCATGCTTCGATTGAGTACTGGGAAAAGTACGACGAGACCCACACGGTGGTGCGTTTTTGCACCAGCTGGGCCACGACGCAGGAGGATATCGACGCGTTGGCGGCGGTTCTGTAGCCTGATGTAATGACGAGGGGCCGCCTTGCGCTGGGTTTGGCGCCTTTGTTTTTGGGGGAGAAGGGTTGTATGACCGAGATGTCCGAGCCGACGATTCGCCTGGCGACGCCCGATGATGCGCCGGCGTTGCTTGCCATCTATGAGCCGTATGTGCGCCAGACGGCGATTACCTGCGAATACGAGGTGCCGAGCGTTGAGGAGTTCGCCGGGCGCATCGAGTGTACGCTCAAGCGCTATCCGTACTTGGTGATGGAACTCGATGGCCATGCGGTGGGCTATGCCTATGTGAGCCCGCTCAATAGCCGCGAGGCCTATGACTGGTCGGTTGAGACGTCGATCTACCTGGCACGCGACGTGCGCCACGGCGGACTGGGCCGCAAGCTGCACGATGCGCTCAAGCAATGCCTGGTCGCGATGGGCATTACCAACATGTGCGCGCTCATCGCCGTGCCGCACGACAAGGACGACGAGTATCTGACGCACAACAGTCAGGATTTCCATGCCCATATGGGATATCGCCTGGTGGGCGCCTTTGACCGCTGCGCCCAAAAGTTCGGCCGCTGGTACGACATGTGCTGGATGGAGTTGGTCCTAGCCGAGCGCACACCCAACCAACCCAAGCCAACCTGGTTTCCCGACCTCCCCAAACCCACCATTTAGGGACAGGTTTATTTTGGCCGCTTTGTAGCGTCAATCCACCGCGAGAAGTACGGATTCACGCGTCTTTTGATGCGGATGGGCTTAATTTGGCTTCGATTTGGGTCCGTTTGGCTTCGATTCGAACTAAGTGAGTAGACTTTTTGGCGCAGGTCGAGCACAAGGCGTATCTGCCTTAGTAAAACCGCAGGTCACAGAGGTGACAGTTTTTGGTGTGCTCGACAGGTCACGAAAAGTCTACTCACTTAGATTTGCGGTACTGGATATTCTGAGCAGGAACAGTTGAGCTTGGACGGCGCGTATTGCCAGGCGATGTTGGCATTTGTGCCATGCTGGCTTGAGATTTAATAAAACCGCAGGTAAAACGTTCATTAGGTACAGTTTGCCTCGTTTGGTGCGCTAGCCGATGGGTTCGGTGTATTTGGTGCGGTCGGTGCGCTGGATGCGCTTGGAGACATGGAGCGGGCGGCCGTCGGTGTCGTAGACGTAGTCGGTGATCAGAATCAGCGCCTGCCCGCGCTCGACGTTGAGCAAAAACGCCTCGTTTTGCGAGGCATAGCACACCTCAAAGGTCTTATGCCCCTGTGCCGGTGCGCGATGGAACTCCTGTCGCAGCGTGGCGTAGAGCGAACCGTTGATATCGCGATCGATGAGTGCCTCGAAGCTTGGCGGCAGATAAGTGGTCTCCAGGCACAGCGGCGCATCGTCCAGATAACGCAGACGGACAAGTTTGACGAGCTTGCTGCCCACGGCGGCGTCAAAGAACTTAGCTATGCTGCCGGCCGCCTTGGCAAAGCCCGAATCCACGGTGCGCGTGGTGGGCTTCATGCCCTGGCCTTCGACCTGCTTGGTATAGCTCGAAAACACTAGGTTGTTCTCGTGGAGCGCGGGCGTGTCGGCCACAAAGGCGCCACGCCCGCGCTCGGTGCGCACCAGGCCCTCATCAACGAGCACCTTAAGGGCGTGGCGCACGGTGCTGCGCGACAGCCCCGATTCGTCCATGAGCTCCATTTCGGACGGCAGCTTGTCTCCGCGTGCGTAGATGCCGGCGGCGATGCGGTCGCGAAGCGTGCCCGCCAAGCGCTCGTATTGGGCCAGTTTCTTTTTAGACGAAGCGTTCATGCGATCAACCTGTATCTAACTTATATGCGTATCTAATCAAGCATGTATTCAATACAACAACAAAACCGCTGGTAGCTAGCTATCGAAAACCGCATCAGCAAAATTTCTAAGATAAATATAGCATACAACTAGTCGACATAACCAAAACATGTATGTAACTTGTATGCCATCGAGAGCATCAAACGAGAAGAAAGGCTGATGCACGATGACTACTCAGGAACAGGTTAAGGATGTCGTCTCCCAGGTTTTGGCTGACAAGGCAGACAAGGGCGGCATCAAGCGCGTCGTGTGGATTGGCGCTGGCGGATCCAACGGCGGTAACTATCCTGCCCAGTACTTTATGGAGCACGAGGCCACGCAGGTCGTGAGCTCCAGCTACACCAGCAACGAGTTCGTGCACGCCACCCCGGCCTACGTCAACGAGAACACCCTGGCCGTCGTCGTGTCCATGCGCGGCACCAAGGAGACCATCGTTGCCGCCCAGGTCGCCAAGGACCACGGCGCCAGCACCATTGCCATCTATGTCGACGAGTCCGGCCTCACCGAGGTCTGCGACTACAAGATCCAGTACGACAGTCTGGCCGTCGACGAGTCCTGCATGGGTCGCACCAACTCTGCCGTCGTGACCATGATCGCCATGGAGCTTACGCAGCAGACCGAGGGCTATGCCGAGTACGAGACCGCTATGGCCGCGTTCGACTTGGTCGATCCCATCTATCGCAAGGCCGTCGAGTACACCCGTCCGCTCGCTGCCAAGTGGGCCGAGCAGAACGCCGACAAGCCCTGCATCAACGTCATGGCCCAGGGCCCGCTCTTTGGTGCCGCCTACGTCTTTAGCATCTGCAACGTGCAGGAGATGCTGCAGATCGACTCCTGCACCATCAACACCTGCGACTTCTTCCACGGCCCCTTCGAGATCCTGGACAAGCGCACCTCGCTGTTCCAGCTCATCAGCGTCGGCCGCAGCCGCTGCAACGACGAGCGCGGCATCCGCTTCGTCAACCAGTACGGTGGCGAGCGCGTCTATCAGCTCGACGCCAAGGAGCTCGGCCTCAACGACATCAAGGACAGCGTGAGCGAGTACTTCAACCACCTGATCTTTGCCCCGATCCTCAACAACGTATATATGCGCGCGCTCTCTGCCGTCACCCACAAGGACTACATGACGCGCCGCTACATGTGGAAGCTTGAGTATTAGTTACGCGGTTTTGCCAAACGCCGTAACCGCTCGACGCTGCAAGCCCGCCAGAGCGGCAATCTGCCTTTCAGCTTCAGCGGCATGACCAGAAGGTCAATGCCGCTTCGCTTCAAGGCACCTTGCTCGCTCTGGCGGGTTTTCGCTGACGCTGCCAAAGCATCGGCGTCGCCTTGGTCCAGATGTGGCACTTGGGGGCGTTCCTTTTCTGCCGGCAGTTGGGGACAGTCCTAGTCGTTGGGGACGTCCCCAATGACTACCCAATGAGTGTGTGGGCGAGCAGATTTTTCCGTTCGGCGATTTGTGTCTTGAAAAATGTATATAACGACTATAACGTAGTGTGAAACATATTGGAAACAATACCGAGGAGGCTGCGTTGAAGAAAAGCAATCTGGGCTATGTGCTGGTGCTGGTCGCCGCGCTTATGTGGGGCAGCATCGGAATCTTTGTAAACGGCATCTCGGCCATGGGCGTTTCATCCCAGAGCATGGCTGCCTTTCGCTTGTTGGTCGGAGCGCTTATCTTGGCACCGGTCCTGATGTTTATGGGCTGCCGTCCGGGTGAGGGGTCTACCGTGGCTCAGGGTCCGCTGGCCCTGTTCAAGGCAAGCCCCAAAGAGCTCGTCCCCTGCGCGCTTGTCGGTATCGTCGGTCTGGCCGCCGCCAACACCTGCTATTACGAGTGCATGGGCGAGGTCGGCATGTCCACGGCCTCGGTGCTGCTTTACACCTCGCCGGTGTTTGGTGTCATGCTCGGCCGCGTACTTTATCGCGAGGACGTGACCCCCAACAAGCTCGTTGCCATTGTCTTTAACATCGTTGGGTGCGTGCTTGCAGTGACCAATGGCGACCTTTCCGGTTTCCATTTTTCGGTTTGGGGCGTCACGTCGGGCGTGATTGCAGGCCTTTGTGGTGCGTCGCTCGCGGTGTTTAGCCGGATAGCAACCAAGACGGTCCACCCGCTGGCTGTCACGTTTTGGGGCTTTGTTTTTGGCGGTGCGGTTATGGCGGCTATCGCGGCTCCGTGGCCGGATGTCGCCGCGGCAATGTCGCCACAGCTGCTGCTGCTGTTCCTTGGCTTTGGACTCATCCCCACAGCTGTGGCCTACATCTTATATATGCAGGGTCTGTCCATGGGGCTCGAGACATCGAAAGTTCCCGTCGTAATGTCATTCGAGACGGTCGTCACCGTACTGGTGGGCATTGGCATCTACGCCGAGCCCGCCGGCGCGATCAAGGTCCTGGGCATCGTGCTGGTGCTCGCGTCCATCCTGATCATGAACACCGACTTCTCCAAGCTGCGCAACAGTGTGTTTGTCGGTCATGTCGTTGAGAGCATGACCTTTAAGCCCAACGCGTGGTGGACGGAGAAATCGCAGGACATGGATCTGTTTAAGGAGCGCACCGGCATCGCGCTGGAGCCCACCGTGCAGGAAAGCCCCTGGTACTTTGTGCGATAGAGGATTGCGCGCAGGGTCTGACCTCGGGTTATCCAGCCAGCGCCGGCCTACCCGGCCCCAACGTTTCAAGTACGTTAAACCCGTCAACGGTCGATTTTCACCCGCGAACGGTCTTTATACTAATTAGCAATATAAGCAACGTATAAGACGTTATAATGACCATAACGAAAAGGAGGAGGCAAGATGAATCAGATCATTCTCGCATCTCATGGCGGCCTGGCCGCAGGTGCCAAAGACACGCTCGAGATGGTTCTCGGCGACGTGTCGAACGTCCACGTCGTGTCGCTTGCTCGTGACGACAAGGAGCCCATCACCAATAAGGTGGACGCCATGATCGCCACGTTCAACGCGGACGACACCGTCTATGTGCTGACCGATATGCTCGGCAGCTCGGTCAACAACAGCATGGTCGAGCTTTCCAAGAACGGCACGAAGTTCACGGTTGTCAGCGGTTTCAACATCCCGCTGGCGCTCACGCTCGCTATGAGCCCCGTTCCCGTCAAGGGCGCCGAGCTCGCAGCCCTCATCAACGAGGCCCGCACCGGTCTGACCAACCCCAACGCACCGGTCGAGGCTGCC
>USCN01000110.1 GCA_900553165.1 uncultured Collinsella sp. | reverse complement strand
CGTGACGTGCGTGCCGTCGACCGTAATGTCGGAGAGGCCCTCGCCCAGCGCTACGACGACGCCGCGGATGCCCTTGTCGCCGACGAGCAAGTCGGAGCCGTTGCCCACGATGGTGAGTGGTAGATTGCAGCGATAGCAGGTATCGAGCGTGGCGACGAGGCCCTGCTCAGTATCGGGCGTGACAAAGACGTCGGCCGGACCGCCGATCTTAAACGTGGTGTGCTCGCGCATGGGCTCGCTCATCAGCACGTTGTCCTCGCCGGCAACGCCAGCGAGCGCGCACAGCAGGTCCTCGTTAAAAAAATCGTTCTCGTGCATACGGATATCCGCCTTTTGGTGGTCGTTGTCATCAATCGATTGCAATATACCCCACCCGGACGGATTTGGTGCGCTGGCGGCGATAAAACAGCCGTCCACCGGATTGGTAAAGTGTTTATCACCGAGGTAGAGGGGTAGTCGCTATACTTTCAAGAGATTGCGCGTAAACCCGGAAGGAGCGAGATGGCCAACAAAGTCACCCTCAAGCAGATCGCCCAGGAGGTGGGGCTTTCCCCCTCGTCGGTCTCGCTTGTGCTCAATAATCGGCCCTGTCGCATCTCGGAAGAAAACCGCAAACTCATCAAGGAGGTCGCGGCGCGCAACCACTATGTTCCTAACCAGATTGCGCGTAGTTTGGTCATGCGCGAGTCGCGCACGCTGGGCCTTATCGTCCCTAACATCGAGAGCCGCTTTTTTGCCTCGCTCGCCGGTAGCCTGGAAAAGCGCTGCCGCGAGGATGGCTATGCACTCTTCATTACCAGCTCGGGTGGAAGCGCCGATGACGATCTGGAGCTGCTGCGCCAGCTGGTGACGCGCGGCGTTGATGGCGTCTTCCTGGTCGTGGGCGACGAGTTCTCCGACGACCGCGCCCTGCGCGAAGAAGTCAGCCACCTGCCCATCCCGGCCGTAATGGTCGACCGTGCCATTGAGGGGCTCGAGTGCGACAAGGTGATGTTCGACCACGAGATGGGTGGCTACATGGCCACTCGCTATCTGATCGAGCAGGGCCACCGTCGCATTGCCTGCTTGGTTAACGCGCGCCGTTCCAATACGGGGCGTAAGCGACTTGCCGGCTATGAGCGCGCGCTGCGCGAGGTTGGCTTGCCTATCGACGCGCGTTTGGAGTTTGAGAGCGAGTACTACATTCCGAGTGCCTACGAGGCCTCGGAGGCGGTGCTCGCGACCGACGCCACCGCCGTATTTGCAAGCTCGGACAACATTGCCCTTGGTCTGCTCAAGCGCTTACACGAGATGGGGAAGAGCATTCCGGGCGACATTTCGGTGGTGAGTTACGACAACTCGGCCGCCGACGTTCTCTTTGAGCCGGCGCTGACCGCGATTGAGCAGGATCCTGGTATCCTCGCGGAGCATGCTTTTGGCTGCATGTCCAAGCGCCTTGCCGGTAGGGGCGGTAGACGTGCCGAAGAAGTCGTTCTGGAGCCGGCGCTTATCGTGAAGGGCAGCGTGCTCGATCTTACCGAATGTAGCTAAGCGTACTTGTTTGTTTGCATAGATTGCATGCGGAGTGTCCGCTATTTGCCGGCGGGGCCGGGGTGCCTGCCTTGTTTTGAGAAGTTCGCGGAGCCCACTTCTCAAAACAAGGCAGGCACCCCGGCCCTCGTCCGTGAACTCTTCCGCTGGGCGAGCTATAGACGCCGCGCACCGATAGGGTAAGGCGGCGGCTTGAAATTGGTGCTATATTCAGGTTGAGTTGTTTAATGCTAGTACGGGAGGCTGATATGGGGCTGTTCAAGAAGAAAAACCCGCAGGATGCCTTTGATCCCGATGTGTTTACCATCACGGATACGATTTTGGACCCGCCGCGGTTTACGTTTTTGCCGGCTATCTACCAGGATGCCACGCATCGCAAATGGGCCGTACATCAGCGCGGCGGCGAGCCGAAGATTTTTGACTATGCGGACGTGTTGCAGTGCGAAGTGGCCGAGGCGGGCGATCCGGAGGCCGAAGAAGCGGTCTCTAAACAGGAATTTGCCCAGCGTATCCTGGCAAATCCTGCCAAGGCAGCAAAAATAAATGCTGCCAAGCGTAATATGTGTCTTGGTATGGGCGTTGTTGTGGCGGTTCAGACGGGAAAAGACGAGGTTTCCAAATTAGAGATTCCCGTTATGACCGACGAAGTCAAACGCGATTCAAGTCTATATAAGTCGTATCGGAATGTCGCCGAGAAGATCAAGGCAGAATTTGATGCCATGGGAGGGCTGGCCTAATTTTGGCGGCATACGTTTCTGAATGAGGAGTCTGTGCAATGGCAGGCGAATCTTATGCAATTCCCCCCAAAGATCATGCTGTTGAGGGAATTCTTTGGTATATCCAGCACCATCAGCTTGCCGGCGGCGATCGCCTGCCGGCCGAGCGCGTGCTGTGCGAAGAGATTGGCGTTTCGCGTACGGCGTTGCGTGCCGGTATCACGCGGCTTATCTCGTGTGGAACGCTCGAGAGCCGTCGCGGATCGGGCACGTATGTGTGTCCTCCCAAGCCGCTGAACATCTTCCAGGAAACGTATAACTTTTCCGATGCTGTGCGGACTGCCGGCCTGCACCCCTCTTCTCGTCTGGTTTCCACCGGGACCATCGAGGCGGATGAGGCGCTTGCCGACAAGCTTGGGGTGGCTGTAGGCGCTCCCTTGCTCCGCATGCAGCGCGTTCGACTTATTGAGGGCGAGCCGGCGTCAATCGAGACCGCTCACGTTAACCTGTCCCTGTGCCCATCGCTTCCCGAGCACGATTTTGAGTGTGAGAGCCTTTACGATGTCTTGCTCAAAGAAGGTGGCGTGCGCGTTGAGCATGGACGTGAGCATATCTCCATCTCGCGTTTGAACGTCGAAGAGGCCGAGCTGCTCCAGCAAGAAGAGGGAACGCCGGTGTTCTATGAGAGCTCGATCGAATTTGATAAGGACATGCGTTTTGTGGAGCATTGCAAATCGGTGATTTTGCCCACAAAGTTCCGCTTTGCCGATAACGGCGAAGAGAACGGCATGAGGAGCGTGGCAGGTGAACAATGGCTGAAACAGTAGATGCCACCCCGGTTTATATGCGCATTCGACGCTGCATCGAGGAACGTATCGAGCGCGGTGCATATCCCACGGGTTCCATGATTCCGTCCGAAAAAGACCTCGCCGAGGAATTTGGTACGACACGCTTGACCATCCGAAGCGCTGTCGATGAGCTGGTTCGACGCGGGCAGATTCGCCGTGTTCGGGGAAAAGGTGCCTTTGTGGCGCAGAAAGTACCTGCTTTTTTTGAACGCACGGTCGGTTTCCGTGAATCGGTCCGTGCTTCGGGCGGCGAGCCGTCCGTCCGTATTCTCGCGCGTTCCAAGCGTTATGCGGGGCCATATTACGCCGACCTGTTTGGCATCGCCGAGGACGACCTGCTCTATTCCGTTCGACGCCTGAACTGCATAAACGGTAGCCCCGTATCGATTGAGACGGCGCTGATTCCCTGCCTGCTGTTCCCAACCATCGAAGATATTGACGTGTCGGTCTTCAGTTTGTACGAGACCTATGAGATGCTGGGCCGAAAGCCAGTCATGGCACAGGAAAAGCTCGATATCGAGGCACTGGGCGCACGAGATGCCGGCCTCCTTGGACTGGAACAGGGCGATCTTGTTTTGCTTTTGGAATGCGTGAGCTATGACGCGAGCGGTCAGGCTATCGAGTATGTAAAGTCCTTCAATCGTGGCGATACGGGCGGCTACACCTATACGTACTAGCTGGGGCTTTGCATCGCGCGCGGTAACAGCCGGTCTGTTTGGGCAATTTGACCGACTGTATATACAACCTTACATGGCTCAAAATCGACCGTTCGCCGAAGGGGATAAATTAATCGACAAAGAGGTATCAAAAAGCCGTAACCTATAACTGTGATTGGTATCAAATACTAATGATTTGTAACGAGGTGAGACGATGAAGATGCTCGATTACGTTCAGCTTGCCCATGTGCGTATGGGGGAGAACCTCGAGCGTTCGTCTGAGCTGGTAGCGCAGCTCGTTGATATTTTCCAGTCCGGTTCTTTTGACGCACTGCGCATCGTTGCTTCGGGTTCGTCGCGCCATGCTGCGGATTGCACCCGCGATTTCCTGCAAGATACGCTGCAGATGCAGGTGTCCGTTGTGACGCCCGAGGCCTTCGTCGATTTTGAACACACCTATCCACAGCATGCGCTCAACATTGCCGTTTCGCAGAGTGGCTATTCGACCAATACGATCGCGGCTCTTGATTACATGCGCGCACACGATATGGCTGCAGTTGCGCTCACGGCAAACGTCGAGGCACCCATCAAGGAACACGCCGACATCGTTCTTGACTACGGTGTGGGTGTCGAGTCGGTGGACTTTGTGACTCTGGGCGTCGAGGTTCTCGTTGAGTACCTGGTGCTCTTTGGTATTTACGGCGGTCAGGCGCGCGGAACGATTGACGCCAAGGGCGTTGCTCAGCGTCTTGATGGCCTGCGCGAGGCTATCCAGGCTAATGCCGTGATGTGCAAGACCGCCGAGGCATATGTCCAAGACCACATGCTCGAGCTTTCTGAGCACACGCCCGCTATGGTCGTCGGCAACGGCCCCAACTACGGTGTTGCCGAGGAGGCGGCGCTCAAACTGAGCGAGACCATCAAGATTCCTGCCATGCATCACGAAGGCGAGGAGTTCGTCCACGGTCCCGAGATGCAGATTGTTCCGGGCTACCTGGTGTTTATTGTCGACGATCCGCAGGGGTCGGAGCGTCTTGCGAATATCGCCGATGCGCTATCGAACGTTACGGCAAAAACGGTGCTGCTCACGGCCCATCCCAAGGGTAGGGCTCACGAGGTTGTGGTGCCTCAGGTGGCTCCGCTGCTCAGTGCAATTCCCAATCTCGTGTTCTTCCAGACGATTGCGGCAATAATCGCCGAGCGTCTGAAGTCATGGGACGTTCACCCGTATCTCGATGCTGTCTCCAAGCAAATGGAGGTCAAGGCGGAGGGCTACGAAGAGTCAGTCAATGCGCTTAAGGCCAAAGCGGCCGAGTGTTACGGAATGTAAGCGGGTTTTGATGCCCGTTGGCATGGGGGATGTGGAAACAACCCCAGAAAGGAGAGACAAATGAAGGAAACCGAGAAGATCGAGATCATGCATTTCGACCAGGAGGGCTATCTCGAGGACGGCAAGGCGCTCTACGAGACCGGCAAGAAGATGACCGCGCTCGCCGACAAGGTCGCCGACG
>USCN01000109.1 GCA_900553165.1 uncultured Collinsella sp. | reverse complement strand
TGACCTCGCGGCCATCCAGGCGGCCATCGACGAGCGCATCGGAGACGGGATCCTCAATGGTCTTGCGGATCGTGCGGAGCAGCTCACGCGCACCGTATTTGGTGGAGCTTTCGGCTACGATGTCCGCCAGCGCGGGCTGCGTGTAGTGCAGCGTGATGCCGTGCGCGGCCAGGCCGGGCTTGTACTCGTCGAGCATGAGCGCGGCGATCTTCTCAAGGTCTTCCTCGCTCAGCGGCTTGAACGTAATGATCTCGTCCACACGGCCGATGAACTCGGGGCGCAGGAACTCCTGCAGCGCCTTCATACTGCGGTCCGCGCTGGCGACCTCGGCCTTTTTGCCGAAGCCCGTCGCGCCGCTCTGGTCGGTGGAGCCCGCGTTGGAGGTCATGCAGATGACCGTGTTGGAAAAGTCCACCGTGCGGCCCTGCGCATCGTTGATCTTGCCCTCGTCCAGAATCTGCAGCAGAATGTTCATCACGTCCGGGTGCGCCTTTTCGATCTCATCGAACAGCACCACGCTGTAGGGGCGGCGGCGCACCTTCTCGGTGAGCTGACCGGCCTCCTCGTAGCCCACATAGCCCGGAGGCGAACCGATCATGCGGGACACCGCGTATTTTTCCATATACTCGCTCATGTCCAGACGGATCAGCGGATCCGGGCCGTCGAACAGCTGGTTTGCCAGCTGCTTGACCAGCTCGGTCTTGCCCACGCCGGTGGGGCCCACAAAGATGAAGCTTGCGGGACGGCGGCGGCCGGAAAGGTCAGCGCGGCTGCGCTTGATGGCCTGCGCCACCAGATGCACGGCCTCGTCCTGCCCGATGATCTTCTTTTTCAGCTCGCCCTCAAGGTTTGCCAGCTTTGCGAACTCGGTCTCCCGAATTTTGACCGCCGGAATGCCAGTCCACAGCTCGATGACCTTGGCCACATCGTCCATGGTCACCTGGATCTCCCCGGCTGCGGCCTGCTTGGCGGGCAATTCCCGCTCCAGCTGTGCCATCCGGGTCTTGCGCTCTGCCACACGCTCGTAATCGATGGGCTCGTTCACATCGGCGTTTTCCATGTCGGCCTCTTCCTGCTTGAGGGCCTCCAGTTCCTTCTGCATGGTCAGGTACTCGGAGATGACCGGGTGGGCCAGATTGCAGCAGGC
Source organism: uncultured Collinsella sp. (assembly GCA_900553165.1). Classification (GTDB taxonomy): domain Bacteria; phylum Actinomycetota; class Coriobacteriia; order Coriobacteriales; family Coriobacteriaceae; genus Collinsella. The sequence goes on along the minus strand of USCN01000109.1, from coordinate 4,118 downwards.
GCAGGCTTCGTCCAGCAGGTCGATGGCCTTATCGGGCAGGTAGCGGTCCGTGATATACCGCTCACTGAGGGTGACGATGGCGCTCAGCACATCGGCATCCACCTGCACATGGTGGTGCTCCTCGTAGCGCGGCTTGAGCGCGGTCAGGATCTTGACCGTGTCCTCGACGCTCGGCTCCTCGACATCGATTGTCTGGAAGCGACGCTCAAAGGCCGGATCCTTGGTGAGGTACTTGCGGAACTCCTCGGCCGTGGTGGCGCCGATGATCTGGAAGGCACCGCGTGCGAGAACGGGCTTGAGCATGGAGCTCGCATCGATAGAACCCTCAGCAGAGCCGGCACCGATGATGGTGTGCATCTCGTCGATAAACAAGATAACGTCGTCGGCTTCGGTCGCCTCCTGGATCACGTTCTTGAGACGCTCCTCGAACTCGCCGCGATACTTGGCGCCCGCAACAAGACCCGGCAGGTCGAGTGTCCAGATATTCTGGTTCATGAGGTTCTCGGGCACGTTGCCGGCGGCAATCTGCTGAGCCAGGCCCTCGACGATGGCTGTCTTGCCCACGCCGGGATCACCCAAGATAAGCGGGTTGTTCTTGGTGCGGCGCGAAAGGATCTCCATCATGCGCTGGACTTCCTTTTCGCGACCGATCACGGGATCGAGCTTGCCGTCGCGCGCCTTCTGTGTGAGGTTGGTGGCGAACTGCTTGAGCGTGTCGGTGCCGTCCCCCTTTTGCTGTGAGGCGTCCGAGCCGCTAAAGAACGGCAGGCCCGCACCGGGGCGGCCGGCGCCAGCTCCGGCGAGCGGACGCTTCTTGTCCTGGTCCTTGGCGGTGAGCTTTTCGATGGCCTTTTTGATAGAAGCGGACGAAACACCCAGGCGCATGAGGATGTCCATGGCCATTCCGTTGCCCTCTTCGACGATACCGATGAGCAGGTGCTCGGTCGACACATAGGTCTGGTTGTTCTCGCGCGCCACACGGAAGGAACGCTCCATCACGCTAATGACGAGCGGCGTAAAGGCGAGCTTGGCGGCCTCGGTCTCCTCGCTGGGCTCGGGAACGGTGGTCTGGACCTCCTTGAGGGTGTCCATGATGTCGTCGTAGGAGATATCGAGCGAGCGCAGTGCCTCGGCGGCAATGCCCTCGTCCTCCTTAGCGAGCGCGAGCAGCAGATGCTCGGTACCCACTTTATTTGAGTGTAGATCGAGCGCCTCTTGCTTGGCCATGGACATGACCTTGCGCGCGCGATCGGTAAAACGGTCTAACATGCTAGTTCCTCTTAGACGAGCTAGTTTTTTCAAACGCAAAGCGCCGCCCCGCGGCAGCGCTTTGGTCTCTTTACCCATATGGAGTATATGTTAACCGTTGGGACCTTTTCCGCACGGAGCCATACGACAACGTCTACAAAAAAGGAATCGCTCCGGTCTGTTTGGGGGTCTGGTTCTGAGCGTTGCCTAGCAGGCAGGCTCGACGTCCATGCCCTCGGAAATGTTGGCAACCTCCTCGGCAGCGGGAGCACCCGGCATGTGCACGAGCTCCATGTGCGGCTCGGCAAAGACCGTGCCCATGGGGAAGGCGCGACGGAAGACAAACCGGGCAACCGGACCGGCCACCAGCAGGTTCCAGGGCAGGGCCATGATAAAGTTGCGCGGAATGTTGACGAGCCACATCATCGGCAGCGCCTGCAAATTGGCAAGCGGGCCGCCGGGCATATGGAACAGGCCCTCGCAGGCGCCGTAGAGCGACATGATGATGACCATGGGGACGACCATGCAGGAGCTGACGGCGAGCGTCATAGCGAGCGGCGAGCTCTTGCCCGGAGTAACCAGGAACTTGAAGGCGAAGCCTTTGGCTGGCGGGCTGGCGATAAACCAGTCGCAGCACATGGCAAAGACGTAGGCAACGGGGAAGCCAAGCCATGCAGCGGCAACAACCTCGCCGTTGATGGCCCCATGCTGCAGGGCAACGTTGTAGATGCTCATCCAGAGCACCATACAAAAACACATGATAAAGGTGAACAGCAGGCTCTCTCGTTTGTTGATAGGCATAAAGGGCGAAATCCTTTCTGTGTTACGCCGCGGCGCGTGCAAAAAAACGGGCAGGCGAGATGGAGTTACTGGGACTTCATCTCGCCCGCCCGCGGTACGTGCGTCTGCGACTACTTATGTGGTGGAACTACCCTAACACGAACAACACGCGCTTCGTAAGCGTTGAGTTTGTGGAGATGCTCGGCGTATTGGTGCAAAGTAACCTGTCCCCCTTGCACCAATTAGCTGGTGTGGCGCCAGCGGGGATCGGTGAGAGTTCTCGCTACGCTCAGGCCGACGGGAAGGAACGCCACGATGAGCACCGCACGCACAAACCAGCCAAGCATATTAACCGTGTCAAACGTGCACATGTAGTACATCGAGCGATACAGATACAGTCCCGGCACCATGATGACAATCGATGGCACCGTGAGGGCGATGCGCGGGTACGTGAGCTTGATTTCGGCCAGGCTCGCAAGCAGTCCCGACACCAGCGCGCCGATAAACGCCGCCGCCTCGGGAGGCATGCCTGCACTCAGGCCCAGAAAGGGAAACAGCGTCGGCGCATCGACGAGCGTAAGGCGCAAGGTATTAGACACGGCACCGATGAGCCCAGCCGCCGCGGCCATCTTTATCGGACTGTTGAACATAACCGAGAAGCCAAATACACCGATAAAGCTCATCAGTATGCGCAAGAGCGTAAGAGCCAACGGTGAGAGGCCGAGCGGGGCGAAGTCATCCGGCGCCAGTCCCACACACTCGGCAACCATCCAGCCTACGAGGGTCGCCATCACAATAATTGACACAGCATACGAAAGACGCTCGATGCCGCTTCGCATATCGAGCTTTGCGATGTCGAGGCCTGCCGTAATGAGGGGAAAGCCGGGGATGACAAAGAGCATGGCGCCGATATAGCCTTCTTGGTGCGACATTGCCCCCGGAATGACCTGGCCAAGGCCGAGCAACGCCAGTAAATACGAGATACAGGCCAGCGCGACGCCAATCGTCAACGCGCTAAACTGGCCGAGGCCCTGCTTGAGGATATGAGAACGGGCAAAGTTGCCGACGCCCGCGCCCACGAACGCACATGCCATCTCAATGGGACCGCCACCAAGTAAAAAGACAAAGGCGCCACAGGCGCAGGCCGCCGCAAGGCCCTGTTGCCAAGGCGCGTAATCAGGTTTTGAACTCTCAACGGTCTTGAGCATCTCGTGATACTCATGCACGGTAAACCGGCGCCCATAAGTCTCGATTTCCTTTAGGAAGCTCTCCATCATCCAAATGCGATGAGTGTTGACGCCCGTTGTTGGCAGGCTGACGACCTCGTTAAAGCAGTGGCCGCCTTCGATGCAGGTGCACTCAAACGACAGGAGACTTAAGTCAACGTGGACGGTGACACCGAGTACGGCGGCGACGCGATTCATGGTATCGCGTACACGCCAGGCACCCGTTCCGCTCGCGAGCATAAGCATACCGGTGCGGCAGATGATGGATGATTTGTCGGTAAGTGGCGCATCGACGGCAAGCTCATCGCCCGCGGTCACAATCTGGCGCCAGTCAGTTTTCATATGGAGCGCGCCGGCACGGACACCGTGGTGCATGGGGGCTCTCGAAAGCAGCGAGTCAAGGCGCGAAGGCTGTGGAGGCTCCGCTGATTCGCCCTCAATCTCGTCAGCCTCTTCATCGACCAGATCAAAGGAATCAAGCGGCGCTGGCTCGCGACGGTCGATCAGCTCCTCGTCCTCATCATCAAAGTAATTGAACTGATCGAGCATGTCCTCTTCGATTGCGCGCTCGCTCGCATCGTCCATCCCGGTGCTCCCTTCCTATCGACTAACCCCCATCCTAGGCAGCGACAGCTAAAGGAAACATAAAAGAGACGACTGTCATGCGAGCCATGCGCGCAATAGCCGTTGGCTAGTCATTGGGGACGTTCTTAAACGACTAGCCAAACAAGAACGTCCCCAATGACTAGCCGTTTAAGAACGTCCCCAATGACTATTGACGGCCAAGGCAACGCCGATGTTTTGGCAACGACAGCGAAAGCCCGCCAGAGCGAGCAAGGTGCCTTGAAACAAGGCGGCATTGAC
>USCN01000108.1 GCA_900553165.1 uncultured Collinsella sp. | reverse complement strand
GCGCGGCAAGGAGATATATTGCCAGACCGGAGGGGCGCCATGGGACGTCAATTCCACTCTTCACAAGTCCTACACAACATATTGCTTTCTATAGGTAATAGAAAGACTGGTGCGGATCTTCCGCACGTATCAGATGATGACCCTTTGGTTCAGGAATATATAGAGATCGGTCACCTGTAAGTGTTTATCTACCCGCGCTTTTAGCAATGTAAACCAGCGCTTTCGATAAAAAAGGGGAGCGCCGCGCACAACGCGACACTCCCCTAGCGATTCAAGAGAATCTATTAGGCCTCGAGAGCCTTCTTGGCAATGGTAGCCAGCTCGTTGAAGGACTCGATGTCCTCGTAAGCCATCTGAGCCAGGACCTTGCGGTCGAGCTCGATGCCGGCAACCTTCAGGCCGTGCATGAACTGAGAGTAAGAGATGTCGTTCAGACGAGCAGCAGCGTTGATACGAGTGATCCAGAGAGAACGGATCTCGCGCTTCTTGTTGCGGCGATCACGATACTGATACTGCAGGGAGTGCTGGACCTGCTCTTTAGCATGCTTGTAAGTACGCGAAGCGGCACCGTAGTAACCCTTCGCACGGTGCATAACGGTACGGCGCTTCTTCTTGGCGGCAACAGCGCGCTTAATACGTGCCATGTTCTATCAACTCCTAGACGGTAAAACGAAAAAACGAACTTAGGCGAGACGCGACTTGATGACCTTGCGGTCGGCAGCGGCGATCTCGGTCTCCTGACGGAAGCCACGCTTACGCTTGGTGGACTTCTTGCTCAGGATGTGGCTCTTGAAAGCCTTGGCGCGCATAAGCTTGCCGGTACCAGTCTTGCGGAAACGCTTCTTGGTGCCGCTGTGGGACTTCATCTTAGGCATGAAATACTCCTTAATCGGTTACAATACACTAGTTACTTGGTATCGCTTGCCGCTTTATCCTCATCGAAGGCGCCCTTAATCGGGGCGAGCAGCATAAGCATGTTACGGCCTTCCATCTTAGGCTTGGACTCGACCGTAGCGTAAGGCTTGAGATCCTCGGCGAGACGCTCGAGAACGTTAAGGCCCTGCTCCGGGTGAGCCATCTCACGGCCGCGGAACATGATGGTGATCTTAACGCGCGCGCCCTTCTTGAGGAAACGCAGAACGTGGCCCTTCTTGGTCTCGTAGTCGCCAACGTCGATCTTGGGTCGGAACTTCATTTCCTTGACCTCGACCTTGGACTGGTTCTTACGAGCAGCCTTGGCCTTCATGGCCTGCTGGTACTTGAACTTACCGTAGTCCATGACCTTGCAGACCGGCGGCTCCGCGTTGGGAGCGATCTCGACCAGGTCGAGACCCTGATCGTCGGCGACGCGCTGGGCATCGCGGATGGCGAACAGGCCGAGCTGAGAGCCATCGACGCCAATCAAACGGCACGAAGATGCAGTGATCTCGTCGTTGATGCGGGTGTCATCAGACTTAGCTATTTTCCCTACCTCCATTCATAAAAAAATAACCCGGCGCTTCTCAGCAACCAGGTCGTACACATAGACTTCCTCGATTTGAGGAAGGTAATCTAAGTTGTATGACCAGTCAGCTGCTCATTGGCGCCAAAAGGTGGGAACCCTCGGGTTCCTCTTTAGGGCATTGCGGAAACAACGCCTTGCGAATAATAACACGTACAGCGCGTTATCACATTACGTACACGAAAAAGGGGGCCGCAACCCCCTTGAAGCGCAGGTGCATGTATGGTGCCCGAGGCGAGACTCGAAGGGACTTCGCTTCGCGAAGCCCCGGGCTTCGGGCGCATGGCGCCCTCGCCACGCTCCGCTACAAACAGGCCACAGGCCTGTTTGCTTAACGCTCCGCGCGCTCACGCGAGTTCGGCACGAAAAAGGGGGCCTTGACCCCCTTGAACGCTCACTTGCATGTATGGTGCCCGAGGCGAGACTCGAACTCGCACGTTGTTGCCAACGGTGGATTTTGAGTCCACTGCGTCTGCCAATTCCGCCACTCGGGCACGCAATGCGTGAGTTAGTTTATCACAGCTTTCTACCGATTAGTCCGAAAATGGAACTTCGAGCATTTCGATGAGTTCGACCGTGCGTAGCATCTCGCGCTGACGGCATCCGCGACCGTCGACCGAAGCCTCACCCATCTGGTTATCGTAAGGGTCCTCACGCATGCCGTCGAAAGAGGGCTCAAACTCTGCCTGGAATCGATTGTTGGCCACCATACGCCATGGGTCGAGATTGCCAAAGTAGTGACGGCGGCGCCACTCCTCCCCCATCCTGTGAGCAGAAGATCCAAATGACACGTCGGCGTTGAGCCAACCGGTCTGCGGCGTATAGAACTCTGCCCAGTCGTGCGACCCCACCGAATCGGGCGCAACGTACAGGCCGCTCTGCCAACGGGCAGGCACGCCCGCGATACGGCACATGGTGATAAACGTGAGCGCCATAACGCCGCAATCGCCGCGGAGCGAATGCGCGCAGTCATCGGCAATAGATCCCAAAAGCAAGTACGGCGGCTGATAGCGATAGTCGATATGCTGCGTCAGATAATCATAGATAGCACGAGCGCGATCGAGCGGATCCTCGAGTCCGTCAACAACACCGGCCGTCAGCTGCTGCAGATACGGCGTGAATGCAATGTGCGGACGGTCCTCGGAAATATCCTCGGGCAGAGGCGCGTCCATACGCGGATGAACCGGAAGTGTGCCACCGTAGACATCACAATAAGCAGCACCGATGTGATAACGATAGGTCACCGAGAATGAGCGTTCACTCGAAGAAGACCACGAGGCGGTACGCGCCGAAGCGTTCGCGGGAGCAACAGCACCCTCCGGCGTCATGTCGAGAATCTCGACACGAGACTGCTGGTGGCAGGTGGCGGCAACGGGAAGCCAAGCGCGAACGGTCTCCCCCTCTAGAGCGCCGGGGACAGACACAGATGCTTTAAGCGTAATGACGCGAGCCAATCCGTTTTGCGACCCCATCTCCTTGAGCATTTCGTTGCGCAGTGCAATTCCGTCCGTAGGATCGGGACGCATGCCGGGAACCTCTTTGGGATATACGCGAAGCGAATCGAGGAAGTTGTCGAGAACGAACAGCTCCCCGTCGATAAAGCGCCAGTCAATACGCTTACGGTCAATCAGATCGTTAAACTGCTCCTCGGTAAACTCAGGCCACTCCTCGCGAATCATCGCAATAGCTCGATCGCGCGACACCGAAAAATGAAGCGGCGTCTCGATCATGCGATACCGCTCGGCGCGAACGCAAGCCACCAGCGAAGGCTCAGGATTCTGCCCCAAAAGGCGATCACAAGCCGCAACAGCCTGCGACAAATATCCGGCATCCTTGAGTCGAAGAATCTCGGGCGGCAGTCCAATATCGAGATGACGAAAGTCATCACAGCAAACATCAACAGAGCAACCAACAGGACCCTCGTCAATAACCTTCCCATCCGAAGGCAGCACATTAATAACAGCCATACCAAACTCCAAGTCTATTAGAACTCTTGAAGCCCATTGTAGCGAGATAAAAAAGAAAGCCCCAACAAAGGAGCCATCAACACCGCTGAACGGTAGTCAAATAAAAAAATTAGCCCAGTAACCCTGTAGCGAGTTAACAAAGGAGGCCCCGTTTCCCCGGAGCTGATTCCGTCGCGCGACTTCTGGCAAAGCCAGTAGCCATCTTAATTCAGACTCGTAACCCTGCGGCGTTAAACGAAGGAAGCCCCGTCCCCCGGAGCTGTTTTCTTGGCGCGACTTCTGGCAAAGCCAGGTGAGCGCAAAGGAAACAGTGTAGGGGGACGGGGCTTCCGGCGGGAAGTTTAGCGACGCTTACGCCTTGTTGACGGAGCCAAACTCCTCCATGAGCTCCTTGGTGCGGGCAACGATGTTGTCGCGACCAGGCTTGAGGAGCTTGCGGGGGTCGAAGCCCTTGCCCTGCTGATCCTTGCCCTCTTCGATGTACTTGCGGGTGGCCTCAGCAAAGACCAGCTGGCACTCGGTGTTGATGTTGATCTTGGAAACGCCCAGGCTGATGGCCTTTGCGATCATCTCGTCGGGGATGCCGGTGCCGCCGTGCAGGACCAGAGGAATGTTGTTGGTGGCCTTGTGGATGCGGTCCAGAGCCTCGAAGTCCAGACCCTTCCAGTTTGCCGGGTAGACACCGTGGATGTTGCCGATGCCGGCAGCCAGGAAGTCGATGCCCAGATCGGTGATCTTTGCGCACTCAGCGGGGTCTGCGATCTCGCCAGCGCCCACAACGCCGTCCTCAACGCCGCCGATGGAGCCGACCTCGGCCTCGATGCTCAGGCCCTTGGAGTGTGCCAGAGCGACCAGCTCCTTGGTCTTTTCCACGTTCTCCTCGATGGAGTAGTGGCTGCCGTCGAACATGATGGAGGAGAAGCCGGCCTCAACGCAGGCCTTGCAGCCCTCGTAGGTGCCGTGGTCCAGGTGCAGGGCAACGGGAACGGTGATGCCCATGGAATCGACCATTGCATCGACCATAGCAGCGACGGTCTTGAAGCCGGTCATGTACTTGCCGGCACCCTCGGAAACGCCCAGAATGACGGGGCTCTTCATTTCCTCGCAGGCGGTCAGGACTGCCTTGGTCCACTCCAGGTTGTTGATGTTGAACTGAGGCACACCGTAGTGGCCATCGCGTGCCTTGATCAGCATTTCGGTTGCATTTACCAACATTATTCATTACCTCCGCAAAATCATTTTGGGGTGAAAAAGCCGTTTTGGATACAAGATTGCGCATCCTTTAACGAACCTAAGGGTAGTATACCCCAATTACAGGATAAAATCAAGGCGGTTCCCGCGGCGTTTTCAACACAAATTCACATTGGGCATTTTGATGTTGGAGATTCTGGCAAAAACCACTGGATCTCTCTTCAAAAAATTGTCATAATTCCGACTTGAATTTTACAAAAAGTACGGCGGAAAGTTTGCGTGTCGAACCTGAGAGGTTGAAAACTCGGTGGAAACTGTGGAATTCCACCCGGAAAGTGGGCGTACAAACTTGATTTTTGAACATTTTCCACCGGGTTTTCAACATGTGGAAAAATTTGAGCCGAATTACCGATTGTATAGCCTGCTGAATGTGGAAAACTTTTGCCTTCGGCAAACATTGCGAAGAATGCCGGGGTATGCTATACTTTAAAATGTATCAGTGTCAAAATATAGTAAAACTGAAACAGAACGAAACCATGGCGCGGCTCAAACGGCCCGCCTTGCCATAGAATGGAAGGAGAACACATCAATGGACGAACAGAAAAT
>USCN01000107.1 GCA_900553165.1 uncultured Collinsella sp. | reverse complement strand
CAACCATACCTGCGAGGCGCACGGCTGGCCCACGTTTGCCGTTGACGAGTACCGCTACAAGGTGGGAAACGGCATGCTCAAGCTGGTTGAGCGCTTTATGCCCGCCGAGTACGCGGGCGACGGCCGTATGTTTGAGCAGACGCTTGCCGAGTTTAGGGCTTATTACGGCGAGCACAAGGAGGACCACACCGCCCCCTATGCCGGCACAATCGAGATGCTCGACCGCCTGCGTGCCGCGGGCGTGCAGCTTGCCGTGCTCACCAACAAGGACCACATCTCGGCGGCTCCGCTTATCGAGAAGTATTTTGGTTCCGAGCGCTTTGCGCTGGTACAGGGCCGTGTCGATGCGTTTCCGCCCAAGCCCGAAGCACCCGTCACGCTGCATGTGATGGAGGAGCTGGGCGCCGATCCGGCAACCACACTCTATGTGGGCGATTCCAATGTCGATATCCTAACCGGCCACAACGCCGGCCTTAAGAGCGCGGGCGTCAGCTGGGGCTTCCGCGGCCGCGCAGAGCTGGAGGCAGCCGGCGCCGACTACGTGGTGGACAGCCAGGCAGAGCTCGCGGCGCTGATTCTGGGCGAGTAACCGCTCACCCCTCCCACGGGTAGCTAATGTGGGACGGGGCTCTTTTAGCTGCCCCCGCAACAAAGAAATGTCCCCGACTGCCGCACCATGGCAACGACGCAGGTAGAGGACGGACAGCGAGCGGGCACCAGAGCGAACAAATTGGCATGAAAAGAGGACGGCATAGACCTTCTGGTCATGCCGCCCTCTTTGAATGACAAGTTGTCGCTCTGGTGCCCGCGCAGCGTCAACTGGTCCGCCGTTCGGCAGAACGGCAGAACCGCCTAGCCGCCCAAGTAAGCTTTGCGGACGTTATCGTCATGCAGGAGCTCTTGGCCGGTACCGGTCATGGTGATCTTGCCGGTCTCGAGCACGTAGCCGCGCGTGGCGATGGAAAGCGCCATCTGCGCGTTTTGCTCAACCAGAAGCACCGTGGTGCCGGCCTTGTGCAGGTCCTCGACAATCTGGAAGATCTGTTCGATCAGAATCGGTGCCAGACCCATGGAAGGTTCGTCGAGCATAAGCAGTTTGGGGTTACTCATAAGGGCGCGCCCCATAACGAGCATCTGCTGCTCGCCGCCCGAAAGGGTGCCGGCGACCTGGCGACGACGTTCCTTTAGGCGCGGGAACTGCTCGTAGACGCGCTCCAGGCCCGGAGCCACCGTGGACTTGGGCTGTGTATAGGCACCCATCTCCAGGTTCTCCTCGACCGTCATCTGCAAAAAGGCGCGACGACCCTCGGGAACCTGAGCCAGGCCCTTACCAACCAGCTTATCAGCGGGCGTATGGGTAATGTCCTCGCCCATAAACTTGATGGAGCCGGTCTTGGAGCGCAGCAGGCCCGAGACGGTCTTGAGCGTTGTGGACTTGCCGGCACCGTTGGCACCAATCAAGGCCACGATCTCACCCTCGTTAACGTTAAAGGAGATGTCCTTGATGGCGTGGATAGCGCCGTACCAGACGTTGATGTTGTAGACGGAAAGCATCGGCTCTGCCATTTAGTTCTCCCCCTTATCCTGCTTACCCAGATACGCCTCGATAACGGCGTCGTTGTTCTGGATTTCCTCTGCCGTGCCCTTGGCGATGACCTTACCAAAGTTAAGCACGCAGATGCCCTCGCAGATGTTCATAACGAGCGACATATCATGCTCGATAAGCATGATGGCGATGCCGAAGGTGTCGCGAATCTTGACGATGTTCGCCATGAGCTCTGCGGTCTCGGACGGGTTCATGCCGGCGGCAGGTTCGTCGAGCAACAGCAGCTTGGGGTTGGTGGCAAGCGCGCGGACGATTTCCAGACGACGCTGAGCGCCGTAAGGAAGCGAGCCGGCCTGTTCATTTGCCAGGTGCTCCATGTCAAAAATGGACAGCAGCTCCATGGCGCGCTCGTGGGCGGCCTTCTCGTGCTTCCAATACGTCGGCAGGCGCAGCACGCCCTCAAAGCCGGAGTAGCGCTCCTGGTTGTGCAGGCCGACCTTAACGTTATCCTCCACCGTCATGGTGTTGAACAGACGAATGTTCTGGAAGGTACGGGCAATACCCATGCGGTTGACCTGATAGACCGACTTGCCCGAGGTGTCCTCACCGTCGAGCAGGATGGTGCCGTGCGTGGGCTGATACACCTTGGTGAGCAGGTTGAAGACCGTGGTCTTACCGGCACCGTTGGGGCCGATCAGACCGGCGATCTCGGTCTTGCCGATAGTCAGGCTAAAGTCGTCGACTGCCTTAAGGCCACCGAACTCGATGCCCAGGTGGATGCACTCGAGTGCCGGGCGCTCGCCCAGGTCGCGGTCGGGAACGATGGCGCCAGAAGGATACGGGACCATCTTGCCCTTGTTGAACTCAAACTTACTGGGCATCGGCTGCCACCTCCTTCTTGGAAGCAAAGCGGTCCTTAATGCGTGCGAAGAACGCCTTGAGCTGTGGGTTGTTGGTAAAGACCATGACCAGAATCAACACGATGGCGTAGATGAGCATGCGGTAGTCCGAGAACTGACGGAGCAGCTCGGGGAGCACCGTGAGCAGCGCCGCGGCGATAACGGAGCCGCGCATGTTGCCCAGGCCGCCCAGGACCACGAACACCAGAATGAGGATGGACGTATTGAAGTCGAACTTAGTGGCGGAAAGCTGCGAGAAGTTACCGCCGAACAGGGCTCCGGCAGCACCGGCGAGGGCAGCGGAAACCACGAAGGCGATCATGCGGTACTGGGTAACGGAGATGCCCACGGACTCGGCAGCGATCTTGTTGTCGCGCACGGCAATAATGGCACGACCGGTACGGCTGCGAACCAGGTTGAGCACAATCACGAGCGCGACCATAACCAGAATTGCGCCGGCAAGGAAGGTCGAATAGGTCGACACGCCCGATGCGCCCTGCGCGCCCTTGATGATGGCGGTGCCGTCCTCGAGCAGGTGCAGGTCGTCGATCGTGGAGTTACCCGTGATGTTAAAGATCACATGCAGGCCGCGGGAATCGACGCCCACAATGAGGCAGGTGACGATCTCCTTGATAATCTCGCCAAAGGCCAGCGTCACGATAGCCAGGTAATCGCCGCTCAGACGAAGGACCGGGATGCCAATCAAGAAGCCCAGGATGGCGGCAGCGATGGCGCCGACCACGATACTGATGATAAGGCGCACCGGATCGGAGGGAACGGCGCTCTCCAGCGCGACGGCGGTGACGATTCCCGTATAGGCACCGACACTCATAAAGCCCGCGTGGCCCAGCGACAAGTCGCCCGCGATGCCGACGACGAGGTTGAGGGAAATGGCCATGACGATATAGGCCGTAATGGGAACCAGCTGACCGGCGATCATGCGCGGAATCATGTGGTTGGACTGCATAAAGAACACGATGGCGAACGCCACAAGGCACATGGCGTACGTAACAAAGTCGTGACGCGTCTGCTTGTCTTTAAGAAACTTCATAACGCTCACCTACACCTTCTCGGGGACGTACTTGCCCAAGAGGCCGGCAGGCTTGACGAGCAGGACGATGATCAGAACACCAAAGACGATGGAGTTGGCAAGGCTCGTGGAAATGTAAGCCTGCGCCATCGCCTCGATAATGCCGATGAGAATGCCGCCGACAAAGGCGCCGGGAATGGAGCCGATGCCGCCGAAAACGGCGGCGTCGAAGGCCTTGATGCCAGGCATGGCGCCCGTGGTGGGCTGCAGGACCGGCGAGTAGGAGCACAGGAGCACACCGGCGATGGCGGCAAGGGCGGAGCCGATGGCGAACGTCATCGAGATGGTGCGGTTGACGTTGATGCCCATGAGCTGAGCGGCGGCCTTGTCCTCGGACACGGCGCGCATGGCCTTGCCCATCTTGGTCTTACCTGTAAAGAACATCAAACCGGCCATGATAACCAAGCAGGCGACGATGGTGACGAGCGAGACGGCGCTCACGTTGAACTTGGCCAAGAACTCCGGCACCGGGAAGGCGACGAGCGAAGTGAAGTTCTTGGGCGTGGCGCCCCACAGAAGCTGTGCGGCATTCTGCAGGAAGTAGGACACGCCGATAGCCGTGATCAGAACGGCCAGCGGGCCCGCCTGACGCAGCGGCTTGTATGCCAGACCCTCGATGAGAACACCGAGAACGGTACAGACCACACAAGAAAGAATTACAGATGCCCAGCCCGGAAGGCCGAGATACGACGTGGCGCAGAACGAGACATAGGCACCGACCATGATGACGTCGCCGTGAGCGAAGTTCAGCATCTTGGCAATACCGTAGACCATGGTGTAGCCCAACGCGATGATGGCGTAGACGCTGCCCATGGACAGGCCGTTGACCAGGTATTGGATAAAGACCGTCATGTTCCACATCCCCCTTTCGAATAGGTTTCCAGTTAATGTATGAAACAGGGACGTTACACTGTCCCTAGATACCAAGCAAGCAGGGAAGGCCAAAACCTCCCCTGCTTGGGATCAAAACCGCTCTATGTAAGGCGGCCTATTAGGCCTGTACGTACTTGCCGTCGGTGATGACGTACGCCGTGGGCTCCTTCTGGACCTGGCCCTTGTCGTTCCAGGTGAGCTTGCCGGTCAGACCGTCAACGGTAATCTTGAGCATAGCCTTGGACAGCTTCTCGGCGACCTCGGTCGGATCGGCGTCGACACCAAGACCGGCCTCCTTGACGGCCTCGGCCACCGCGTGCACGCCGTCGTAGGCGTCGGCGGCAAACTGGTCGGGGGTATCGCCGTACTTATCCTTGTAAGCGTTAACGAAGTCGGCGTTCTTCTCGTCGTCGGCGGAGAACGGGGTCATGAGCAGCAGACCCTCAGCAAGAGAGGTATCGAAGCCCTCAACGCCCAGGATGCCGTCCATGCCGTCTACGCCGAAGAAGGTGGTCTGGAAGCCCATGTCATGCGCCTGCGTCAGGATGAGGGAAGCCGGCTGGTAGTAGATCGGCAGGAACACGAGCTCCGCCCCCTTGCTCTTCGCGTCATTCAGCTGTACGGAGAAATCGTTCGCAGAGGAATCGGTAAAGGTCATGTCGGAAACGACCTCGAGACCCTTGGTCTTTGCCTCTTCTACGAACTTGTCGTGGATACCGGTGGAGTAAACGTCATCGTTCTTCCAGATGATAGCGATCTTGGTGCCGAGCTTCTTCTCTGTGATCTTGTCAGCAGCCAGAGTACCCTGCGCCGGGTCGATGAAGCACATCTGGAACATATTGCCCTTGCCCTCGGGGGTACCG
>USCN01000106.1 GCA_900553165.1 uncultured Collinsella sp. | reverse complement strand
TGTTCCGCAGCCGATGCACCTCTCCGGGTTGATGTCGATGAAGCGGTTCATCCCCACTTCCTTTCAAAATAACGGGCCGGGCTCCCGAACGTACGGGACGCCCGGCCCAAAAAGCCAACGAGAACGGGACTACACGATTTGGTTCACGTGCGTCTCGTCGTCGAACTTGGCGGCGCCAGGCTCAACGTCCTGGGGAGCGGCGGCGTCGACCAGAGCCTGCTTGAGCTCGGTGTACTGGCGCTCGACTTCGCCCTCGGCCCAAACCTGGTCGGCAATGGCGTCGACCTGGCAGGCGGAGAACTTGTCCTCGGGCGTGTGCGAGACCGGGTCGACCTTGTGCATGGTCAGCTCGTTGCACTTGCCGATCCACCACTGGTAGGTCATATAGACCGTGCCCTTGTTGATACGGTCGCTCACGTCGGCGCGGCTGTATACCTGGCCGCGGCGGCTGTGAATCGAGACGATGTCGCCGTTCTTGATGCCGCGCGCCTGGGCGTCCGCGGGATTCATGCGGACAAAGCCGGGCTCGTCGGCAAGCAGCGCCAGCGTCTTGCAGTTGCCGGTCATCGAGCGGCAGCTGTAGTGGCCGACCTCGCGGACGGTGCACAGGATGAGCGGGTACTCATCGTCGGGAAGCTCGGAGGGCGCCTCCCAGTCGTGCGCCATCAGGTTGGCGCGGCCGTCCTTGGTGGTGAACTTGCCACCAGCGAACATGTCGGGCGTACCGTGGTCGTTGACATCGGTGCTCTTGACGGGCCACTGGGCGTAGCCGCCCTCGGGAGCCATCTTCTCGTAGGTCGCGCCCACAAAGTTGGGGCACAGGCTAATGCACTCGTTCCAGATCTGCTCGGTGTTGTCGTAGTGCATGGGATAGCCCATACGCGTGGACAGGTCCGCGAAGATCTCCCAGTCGTGACGGCACTCGCCCTTGGGCGGAACGGCTGCGTCAAAGTGCTGGAAGCTACGGTCGGATGCGGTAAAGACACCCTCGTGCTCGCCCCAAGAGGTGGCGGGCAGGATGACGTCGGCGAGCATGGTCGTCTGCGTCATAAAGATGTCCTGGCAAATGAACAGATCCAGCTCGGAGAGCGTCTTGCGCATACCGGCCGAATCGGGCTCGGTCTGCACCGGGTCCTCGCCGTAGTTGTAGAAGCAGTGCACCTTGCCCTCGTCGACCAGGTGGCCCAGGTCGGTGAGCTTGTAGCCCTCCTCGAGCGGGAGCTTTTCCTCGGGCACGCCCCAAGCCTTGGCAAACTTGGCACGCACTGCGGAGTCGGTGACTTTCTGGTAGCCAGGGTACAGGTTGGGCAGCATGCCCATATCGCAGGAGCCCTGGACGTTATTCTGGCCACGCACGGGCGCGAGGCCGGAGTTGGGTTTGCCGATCTGGCCGGCAACGCAGGCGATGGAGGCGATGGTGTGCACCGTCTTCAGGTTCTGCTTCTGCTGGCATACGCCCATGCCCCAGCCAATGATGGCAGAGGGCTTCGCCGTGGCGTACATCTCGGCAGCTTGGTGGATCAACGCGGGCTCGACACCCGTGATGTCCTGTACGGATTCGGGAGTGTAGTTCTTGATGGTCTCCCACCACTCGTCAAAGCCGTTCGTGTGCTCGGCGACGAATTCCTTGTCGTAGAGGCCATCGTTGACCAGACAGTTGGCAAAGGCGTTGAGGAACGCAACGTTGCAACCGTTCTTGATCGGAAGGTAGAGATCGGCGATACGCGCGGTTTCGATATGGCGCGGGTCGGCGACGATGATCTTGCAACCCTTTTCTTTGGCTCGCACGATACGCCTTGCGACGATGGGGTGCGAATCGGCAGGGTTATAGCCGAAGAGGAAAATGCAGCCCGCATCCTCCATACCGGGGATGGAGCATGACATGCAACCTGAACCAACCGTGTCCATCAGACCGAGGACAGTAGGGCCGTGTCAAGTACGGGCGCAGTTGTCCACGCTGTGGGTGCCGATGCACGCACGCGTAAACTTCTGCATGACGTAGTTCGCCTCATTGCCGCCGCCTCGCGAAGAGCCGGTGGTCATGACAGCGTTAGGACCATATTCGTCAATTATGGCCTGCATCTTAGATGCGGTGAAATCCAGTGCCTCGTCCCAGCTTACGCGCTCAAGATCCGCGCCCTTGGTGCGGCGGATCATCGGGTGCAGTAAGCGAGGAGTCAAGATCTTGGTGTCGTTGATGAAGTCGTAGCCGCTCATGCCCTTAAGGCACAGCTCGCCCTGATTGGTGATGCCGTTGAGCGGTTCGGTACCCACGACCTGGCCGTTTTGGACCAGGAGGTTAAACTGGCAACCGGCGCCGCAGTACGGGCAGATCACTTTATGCTTCTCCATAACACCCTCCTTCCTTTCTCTGCTACCGATTAATCGGTACGTATTTGACAATCTTTGGGCCTGTATGGCCGCCCGCCTACGCCTCGTTTTCGATGGTGGCGCGGGCACGCTCGGCAGTCAGTTCTGCCAGGCGCTCCTCGTCTACCAGGGTGAGGCCCTTGGTCGGGCACGCCTCGGCACACGCCGGACCGCCGGGACGGTCCACGCACAGGTCGCACTTGAGCACGAAGCTCTTAGTCTGCGAACCCACGCGCACGTCGCCCATCAAGACGGGGACCTGCGTGGTCGCCACGCTCACGGCACCAAAGGGGCAGGCCATGACGCAGCTCTTGCAGCCGATGCAGTTGTCCTCGTTGACGCCGATACGATGGTTCTTTGGATCAAAGAACAAGGCGCCCGTGGGGCAGGCCTTGGCGCACGGAGCATCCTCGCAGTGATGGCACGCCACCGGTGCGGAGATCTCGTACGTACGCGTCACGCGCAGGCGCGGCGCGGCGATGTTGCCGGGGATGTCGTGTGCCTCGATGCACGCTGCCATGCAGGTTTGACACCCAATGCAGCGCGAGGAATCGGCTACGACTCGTTTATTGCCCATGTTGTTCACTCCCTCCTGAATCCCATGCTGGAGAGATCCTGTCGACGTTGCCCCAAGCAGCCCGTGGCCTGGCATCGGCGTATCGAATGCATGCGGCGAAACAGGCACTCGGTAGAATTTCTCCAACGGTATACAAGTTGAATATACGCAGTTGCAGGGGGTAAGCTTGAGCATAGGCCCTGCAATACGGGTGTATTGCAGGAGTTTGGGCTGGTTAGGATTATTCTCAATAGGATATAAAGGCGAGTGTATTACACGCGTACGCTGCAGAGATTTTTACGCGCTCTCGTTTTGGATGTACTACGCTTGTATTCGTGTTAATGGTTATCAACTTGAGTGAAATAAAGTAATCGTTATAAGATGCTCAAGTATCGGCACATGCCGCATTTGACCGACTGTATTGCACGCTCATTAAGGGGGCCAGTGATGTCATCGACTCAAAAACGAGCCATCCTGCAGGTGCGCATTCGCGAGGAAGACAAGCAGCATGCCGAACGTCTCTACGACGCCATGGGCACATCGCTCGCCGAGGCCGTACGTCTATTTGTCGCGCAGAGCATTTTGATGCGCAAGCTCCCCTTTCAGCCGGTCGCCGTGCGCTCAAAGGACGGCACCGCCGCCTATGGATCGCTCAAAGCATATGGGGACCCCAATCGCCGCTCCAAGGAGCGCAATGTCTGGATTGAATACCTTGCTACAGAAAGCGACGATTCGATTTTGGGTCCCGAGGAAGTAGATATCCATGAGTAGCACCATCATCGACGAGACCGTCATCCTACGCTACCTGCTTGACGACGACGAAGTTCTGTCACCGCGCGCCGCCAAGGTCATCGCCACCCGCACCGCTCGTGTCTACCCCGAAATCATCACGCGCGTCGTGGTCACGCTGCGCGACGTCTATAAGGTTCCCCGCGTTGAGATTGCTGCGGCCATGAAAAGGCTGCTCGATGACGTCATGGTCGACGAGCCCACCGTTGTCGCCCTTGCCATCAAACTCTTTGGCAAGACCCATATGGACTTTACCGACTGCCTCCTCGCAACCCGAACCGCCATCTACAACGATGATGTCGTGAGCTTTGGCAAGCCCATCATCCAAGGCATGATCGATTACCGCCGCAAGCGCCAAACCGCAGCCGAAGCCCGCAGCCGCAGCATCGACTCCACCATCGACAAGCTCCGCCACCGCCCCCGCAGCTAACCCCATCCCCTCCTAAGTTGCGGTGCGGGATCGATTTCCGTCACCCGGCACACTTATGAAAATGGCTCTGTTCCCAAAAGGAAGCAGAGCCATTCATCTATCTTGTGGAGCGGGCGACGGGAATCGAACCCGCGTCATCAGCTTGGAAGGCTGGGGTTCTACCATTGAACTACGCCCGCAAGATATGGTCGGGACGACAGGATTTGAACCTGCGACATCCTGCTCCCAAAGCAGGCGCGCTACCAAACTGCGCCACGTCCCGAAGGTGTTGAGCAGCTAAGGCATAAACCTTGCGTGTCCCAAAGCGAAGGAAATTATAGGGGAGACTTCCCGCCTGTGCAAGCGGCGATATTCTAGCTCCTCGAATGTGCGATAAACCGGCTGTGGAGCAGGCCTATCACAAACGCCACCACGGCGACCGGCGCCCACGCGGCACCGATATCCGCCAGCGGCAGCGCATCGAACGGTAGCCACGCGCCAGCAAAGAACGCGTCGCGGACCGAGGTGATCACGCTCTGCACCGCGACGACGCCGCCGACCCAGACCCATACCTGCGGATGCGCGTCGCAAAAACCGTGCACCAGGCCCATAAGCACCAGCACAATGGCAACGGGATACAAGGCATTGAGCATGGGCACCGAGAACATAAGAATCACGTCGAGGCCCACGTTGGAGAGCACGCACGAAAACGCTGCGAACACAAAGGCGAGAACCGCAAAGGGGCGGCGCATGGCCTCCTCAGAGGCCTCCGCTCCCCCTTCGACCACATACGTCTCGCAGAAGTAACGCGAGCAGCAGCTGATGAGGCCGATGCACACGTTCATGCAGGCGAGGAAAAAGATCGCAAAGACCACGACCGTGCCGGCAAGCCCAAAATGCATGGAGGCCGAACGGGCGAGGATGGCGGCGCCGTTGGTAGCGTCGGGCATCACGGTGCCGAGCTGCATACCGGCAAGGCCCAAGCCGCAGTAGATGATGGCCATGAGTACGCCGGCGATCACACCGGAACGCGAAATCTCGAAGGCCACGCGCTTGTCATCGGTAACACCCAACTCGTAGATGGTCTCGGCGATGATGATGCCGAAGGCAAGTGACGCGAGCAGGTCCATGGTCTGATAGCCAGTCAGAAAGCCCTGCACAGCGGCGCCTGCATCGTAAGGGGC
>USCN01000105.1 GCA_900553165.1 uncultured Collinsella sp. | reverse complement strand
GCCTTCTCGGGCGTGTCGAAGCCGGCCTCCTCGTTGACGTATTCCGCGGCGGCGTCGAGCGCGCTGCCCTTGGCCGAGGCCTGCATGATGATCATGTTGGCGAGCGGCTCTAGACCTGCCTCGCGGGCCTTCTGCGCGCGGGTCATGCGCTTTTTGCGGTAGGGCTTGTAGAGGTCCTCGACACGCTGGAGCTGCGTGGCCTCGCGAATCTGCTGTTCGAGTTCGGGCGTGAGCTTGCCCTGGGCGTCGATGAGCAGAATGACGTCCTCTTTGCGCTGCTCAAGATTGCGCAGGTAGGACAGGCGCTCGTCGAGCGCGCGCAGGGCGACGTCGTCCATGCCGCCCGTTGCTTCCTTGCGGTAGCGCGAGATAAAGGGGATGGTGTTGCCCTCATCGATGAGCTTGACGGCAGCCTCGACGTTGGCGGCCTTAAGGTTGAGCTCGCGGGCGAGCTGGGCGATAAGATCCATGGGACTCCTTGCGTTTAAGGTGCGTTTGCAGCACAGGGCTACCAAGGATACCACCCGTCCCAAAAGACTGTTTTGGGGTTGCGCCACGAAAGGGGCCTATCTACTACGTTTGAACCGTATGGGTCGACCATCCCCCGGTTTTCCGAAAATCGGCAAGCCGTCTACCTGCGGTTTTAATTTCGCGAAATTCGGCATGGTTGAGGGTAATCGGTTAAACGTAGTAGATAGGCCCATTTGGTGGCGAACGAATCAAGCCGAGGTGCAAAATAGCCCCCGCCCCAGAAAAATCGTCGTTAAGGTAGCAAAAAGCCCCGCGGGCAGGAGGCTGCTCGCGGGGCAAAGAAGAGGGGCATATTTGTGGCGGACCGAGGGGTTCGGCATGGGGTTTCTGCCGCGGCCGCTCTTAAGGCATTACAGCTCGACGAGCTGGCCGGTCTCGGCGGCCTCCTTGATGGCGTTAAGCAGCGTGAGCGTCTTAACGTTGTCGGCGGGGGTCACGACGGGCTCGACCTCGCGGCGAACGACCTTCACAAAGTGCTTGAGCTGCATCTTGTGCGGCAGCGCCGGGTCGACGGCCGGAATCTCCATCTGCAGCGGCTTGTGCCAGTTGGAGGCTCCGTCGTAGGAGAACTGGTGCAGGCGGGGCAGCGAAAGGGCACCCAAGGTTCCGCCAATAAAGTAGGCGTCGGCGTCGAAGGGGCGGTACTGCGGATCCTCGCGAGCGGTGGCCTCCCAGTTCCAGGGGCTGGCGGTGGCGTCGGAGATGGTCATGCTCGCAAGCGCGCCATCGGCAAAACGGACGTTGACCACGGCGGAGTCCTCGGTCTCAAAACCGCGGGCGGCGCTGGACTGCATGCCCTGGACGGCAACGGGCTCCCCCAGCAGGTAGCGGAGCAGGTCGACGTCGTGCACCAGGTTGACCAGGATCGGGCCGGCACCCTTCTTGCGGCGCCACTCGACATCGAAGTACTCGTCATTCTTATAGATCATGTAGTGGAAGCTCGACACGGTGAGCTTGCCCAGCTCGCCGGCCTCGATGATCTCCTTGGCCTTGTTGACGAAGGGATTGTGGCGACGGTGCTGACCCACGAGCACGGGCACGCCAGCGGTCTCGGCCTCGGCGGCGAAGGCCTGGGCATCCTCAAGATCGTTGGAGATCGGCTTTTCGACCAGCGGCACGATGTTGCGCTTCACAGCCTCGCGAGCAACGCCCAGGTGCAGGTCGTTGGGGGTGGCGATAATGACGGCCTCGGGCTTGACCTCGTCCATCATCTGGGCGGGATCGGTGTAAAACGGCACGCCGGCGGCCTCGGCCGTGGCGCGGGCGCCCTCAAAGGCGTCGGCGATGGCGACGAGCTCGGCCTCGGGCTCCTCGGTGACAAAGCGGATGTGGTTGCGGCCCATGGCGCCGGCGCCGATAACGGCAATGCGGACGGGGTTGAGCTCAGACATTTCGACTCCTTAATACTGGTGGCGGTGGAATGCGGCAAGGGGGCAGTCCCTTTGCCGCATCGGTAAAACTAGGCGGACTTCTTCTTGCTGTCGGAGACCATCATGTAGACGGTGAGCACGACGGCGATGGCGGCGATTACGATGGCGCCGTAGAAAGACTGCTGGTAGGCGGCGCTGCCGGCCTCGGCGTGATACAGCACGGCGGTGATGGGCTGGCTGATCCAGGTGGAGGCGGCGTAACCCAAAAACATGATGCCGTAGTTGACGCCGATGTTGCTGGTGCCAAAGGCGCCACCGGTGAGCGGCGGGTAGATGACGAGCAGGGCGCCAAAGCTAAAGCCGAGCAGGGCGAGCGCCACGAAGAACATGCTCTGCGTAAAGCTCATCGACATGATGACGAGCGCGACGATGGTGACGACAAGGCTGATGAGCAGCGACTTGTAGGCGCCGAGTTTGTCGATGATCTGGCCAAAGGACAGACGACCAACCAGGTTAGCGCAGGTGTTGACGGAGACTACCACGCCGCCGAGGGCGACGGCAGCGGCGCTCGTGGGGTCGGCGAAGAGCTGGACGGCGGCGATGGAGGCAACCTTGCCCACGAGCAGGGTGCCCGCGGTGGCGGCAAAGGCGAAGGTGACGATGAGGACCCAGAAGCGCGGGGTCTTGACCATCTCGCCCGGGGTGAGGTCGCCGAAGGTGCCGGCGTGCGCGCCGCCCTTGGGGGCCTCGAAGCCCTCGGGCAGCCAACCGGCCTCGGGGGCCTTCAGGAACAGGGCGGAGGCGGCGATCATCACAAAGAAGATGACGCCGAGCGCCTTAAGGGCGCCAAAGATGCCCAGGCTCGGGATGAGCAGCGAGGCGAGCACCGGGGACAGCACGGCGGGACCGGCGGTCGAAGCGGCCAGGGTGATGCCGGAGGCGAGCCCCTTCTTGTCGATGAACCACTTTTGGCCGGTGGTGAGCGCCGGGTTGTAGCCCAGGCCGTTGCCGACGGCGGCGACGAGCGAGAACCACAGGTAGAACTGCCACGGCTCGGTGACGGTGCCGGACATGAACCAGCCCACGCCGTAGCACACGGCGGCGGCGATCACGACGTTGCGCGGGCCGATCTTATCGGAGATGCGGCCGGCGAAGATGCCCGTCACGGCCATGATGGTCTGAAAGACCGGGAAAGCCCAGGTAAGGGCGCTGGACCACTCGGGGTAGACGGCGAGCAGATTCTTGCTCACGACGGAATACAGCGCGATGGAGCTGATGAAGAACATGGTGACGCACGCGGCGGAAAGCACGACGGCGCGACCCTTGTTGGAGTTGGTGGAAGCCATTGGACTCTTTCTAATCGATGCGGGGGAGGGGCAGGCGTCACCGCGAGCCTCCCTGTCAGGCTGGTTTACTGGTCAGTGGGCTTTGCGACGCCAGACTCGTCGGACCAAAGCTCGACACCCTTGTTCTTGAGGTAGTTGTCGGCAAAGGCTCGACGGCCGCCGGGCTTGGCGGTGAGGTCGCCCATCATATTGGAGAAGCCGCCATCGACCTTGATGGCGTCGCCGGTGGTAAAGTCCGAGCGCTTGGACGCCAGGAACATGACGGCGTTGGCGATATCACTGACCTCGCCGATGCGGCGCGTGGCGATGAGGCGGCTGCGGCTCTTCTCGACCTCGGGGTCGGCGTAAAAGCTCGCCGACATCGGGGTCTTAACAAAGCAGGGCTCGACGCAGTTGGAGCGCACGCCGTAGGGGCCCCACTCGGCGGCGAGCATCTTGGACATCATGTTGACGCCGGCCTTGGTGGAGCTGTACACGCCCGAGAACGTCTCGGGGGAGTGGCTGGCAACGGTCGAGATGTGCACCAGGCGACCCTGGCCAGCCTTGATCATTTCGCGACCAAAGCGCTGCGAGGTGATGAAGTAGCCGGTGAGGTTGACGTTGATGACCTCGTTCCAGTCGGAGAGCGGCAGGTCCTCCATGGCTGCGAAGCGCAGGATGCCGGCGGTGTTGACGAGGACGTCGACACGGCCGAAGTTGGCGATGGTGGCGTCGACGGCAGCCTGAACCTCGGCCTCGTCGGTGGCGTTCATCTTGTAACCCTCGGCGTGGATGCCAAACTCGGCAGCAAGGTCGGCGGCAGCGGCCTTGACCTTCTCCTCGTCCAGGTCGAGCAGGACGACGTTGGCGCCGTTGCGGGCGAACTCGCGGCAAATCTCGACGCCCATACCGCCGAGCGCGCCGGTCACGGCGCAGACATCGCCCTCGAGCTTAAGCCAATTGCTCATAGGAACTTCCCTTCTTATGCCTCCCGGTGGGTCGCTCCCATTAACCGACCCACGTGGTTTTCGCTGGTTATCGTATGCTTTGCATTTGCGCAGGTGAATTGCATATTTGTTAGAATGGCGTTAACCATAGGTTTACACTGTGCGATGCAGTTTATTCTCAATTGAGCGCATGACCTGCGAAAACAACCTCCTGTGGCACCATGTGGCCACGGGCGCGAAAACGGGAGATTAACGTGTACGATCGACGACTTGAGGCCATATCGGCCGCCGCGGAGCTGGGAAGCTTCTCGCGCGCGGCGGCAAAACTACGTGTGTCGACCCCGGCTCTCGTCAAACAGGTGTCGGGGTTCGAGGCCGAGTTTGGCATCACGTTGTTCGAGCGCTCGCATTCGGGCGTTAAGGTGACGCCGGCGGGTGCGCTGCTGGTAGACGATGCGCGCTCGATCATGCGTCAGTCCGAGGATGCGTTGCGCCGTGCCCGACGCGCGGCGGGCGATGGCGGTGCCGTGCGCCTGGGCGTGTCGATGATGTGCCCGGGGCGCCAAACGCTGTCGATGTGGTCGGGCATCCACGATCTGGAACCGTCGCTGCGATTTGAGATCGTGCCGGTAAGCGATCTCTACGACGAGCGCGAGACCGTCATGCGCAGCTTGGGCCGCGAGGTCGATGTGGTGCAATCGAGTTTTTCAACCCCACGCTGGGGTGATGCCTGCCAAAAGCTCCTTATCGTCAACGTACCGTTTTATATTGATGTGCCGCGCACGAGCCCGCTGGCGCGCAAGAATCGCATTACGGTTGCCGACTTGGAGGGTATGCGTCTGCGCGTACTGCGCCACGGCAACGACGCCATGGACAGCCTGCGCATCGATCTTTTGGCCGATGGCGGCGTGGACGTGATCGACGTGGACAGTTTTGACTTTGCGCTCTTTAACGAGGCGGAGGAAAAGGGCGACGCGGTGCTCACTTGCGGGGCGTGGTCGGGCGTGCACCCGGCTTTTGTAGGCGTGCCGTTCCTATGTGGCCGCGAGGTGCCGGTCTTCTTGCACTACCCGCTCGAGCCCACCCTCCAAGTACAAAAATTCGTCAACGCCATGGCCCAACTCCTCAAGTAGCTTACACAAAACGAGGCCCTGGCCAAACGGCCAGGGCCTC
>USCN01000104.1 GCA_900553165.1 uncultured Collinsella sp. | reverse complement strand
CGCGACGGCGGTGGCGCAGATCTCCAAGGAGTCCGACCTTAAACTGCAGCAGCTGGAGCGTGCCTTTAAGACGGACCCGAGCGCGCAAAACCTCAACGAATACTGCGATTTTCTTGGTGAATACTTGGGCTCGGGCTTGGCTGAGGGGCGCGTGGCTCAGATTCAACGCCAACAGTACGCGCGCTTGCTTGCGCGTCGCTGCGAGCGCGAGGACACCCTTGAGCTTCGCATTCGATACGCGACGGCGCTGGCCGATGTCGGACAGATCGACGAGGCGCAGGCCGTGACCGACCAGCTGGTGCTCGACGTGCCCGAGGAGCAGGAGGTTTGGATGCTTTGCCTGCGCCTGGCGGTGATGCGCCGCGACGGTGACGAGGTCCACCGCGTGATCGATGCGATTGACAAACAGCATGTATACTTGAGCGCCGCCAACCGCGAGGAACTGGCGTTTTGGCGCAACGGAGAGGAGGCCCGATGAGCGTGGTGCAGCATATCCGCGACCGTGCGGGCCATTTTCGCTGGATGGGGCTGCTTGTGGTGTGGGCGGTCTTTATTGCCATGGCGGCCGTGCTGCTGGTGGAGCGCGCCGGCGTGCAGTACAGTGCGGGCCAGCATAAGCTGGGGATGCTTGCCGCCAACGATGCGGTGCCGGCTTCCTCCGCAATATTTGGCCAAAAGCCCACGTGCCTGGTCATTACCGATTCCGACCAAGCTGGCGTCGAGGACGTAAAGGAGCAGTTTGACCAGATCCTGCTCGACATGAAGATCGCGCACCGCGACGTGGACCTTGCCCTGGACGGCGTGGATGCCATTCCCTCGCTGACCTCCTTCGATCGCGTGATTTTGCTCATGCCGTCGCTCGATGGGCTCGGTACGCACCTGAGTGACATTATGAGTTGGGTGAGTGCCGGTGGTTCGCTTATGCTCGCCATGCCTCCGGATAACTCGAGCTATCTGCAAGTAATTGCCCCCAAGCTTGGCATTGAATCGGCCGGATATGACTATGTAAAAGCCGAAAGCATTGTGCCGAGCGAGGACTTTATGCTGGGCGGGGGAGAGCGCTACGAGCTCTCGGACCCCTTCGATTCGTCGCTTTCGGTTTCGCTGCGCGAGACGGCTCGTGTGTGGGCTAAGACCGGCGATGCGGGCGCCCCGCTCATTTGGTCGAATGACTGCGGTAGCGGGCGCACCGTGGTATGCAATATCGGTATCTATGACAAGGTTATGCGCGGTTTTTACGCCGCGGCGATCAGCCTGCTGGGCGATGCCACGGCCTATCCGGTCATCAACAGCGCCGTTTTCTACCTAGACGACTTTCCCAGCCCCGTGCCCTCGGGCGATGGCACCTACATCAAGCGCGACTACGGGCTTTCCATTGCCGATTTTTACACCAAGGTTTGGTGGCCCGATCTGCAAAAGCTCGCGCAAAAATATGGCATTCGCTTTACCGGCGTGATGATCGAAAACTACGAGGACGCGGTCAACCAGACCGAGCCCGCGCGCCAGGCCGATACCACGCAGTTCCGCTACTTTGGCGGCATGCTGCTGCAGATGGGCGGAGAGCTGGGCTTTCACGGCTACAACCATCAGCCTCTGGCGCTCTGGGATACCGACTATGGCAAGCTGTACGACTACAAGACGTGGAAGAACGAGGAAACGCTCGTCGCGTCGCTCAACGAGCTCATCGCCTTTCAGGACGAGGTGCTGCCCAACGCGCACGGCTCGGTCTATGTGCCACCGTCGAATATCCTTTCGGCCCGTGCGCGCAAGCTTATTGGCACCGACGTTCCGCGCATTAAGACCATCGCCAGTACGTATTTTGAGGATGGCACCGTCTTGCCCCATGTGCAGGAGTTTGGCGTGGCGAGCGATGGCATTGTGGAGCAGCCACGTATTGTCTCGGGCGGCATGGTCAACGATTCCTATATGCGTCTGGCAGCCGTGTCCGAGCTCAACATGCACTACGTGAGTACGCACTTTATGCACCCGGATGATCTGCTCGATCCCGATCGCGGCGCCAAGGAGGGCTGGGAGGTCTACAAGGGCGGTCTGACCAACTACCTGGAGTGGCTTACCAAGTCTGCGCCCGACCTGCGGCGCCAGACCGGTTCGGAATGCTCGGGCGCCATCCAGCGCTTTTCGTCCGTGACGGTGAGCGTGGATACAAGTGCGGATGCCTGGACGCTCAGCCTGGGCAATTTCCACGACGAGGCGTGGCTCATGTTCCGCGCCAACAACGGTGAGCCCGGTGCAGTCACGGGTGGCGAGATTACGCATCTGACGGGCGACCTGTACCTGGTCAAAGCCACGGACAAGACGGTGACCATTGCACGCAAGGAGGGTGGCGACAAATGAGAATCTGCTTGGTACTCGAGGGTTGCTACCCCTATGTGCACGGCGGCGTGTCCACCTGGATGCACGGCTACATACAGGCCATGCCCGAGCACGAGTTTGTGCTGTGGGTGATTGGCGCGCATGCTGTCGACCGCGGCAAGTTTGTCTACGAGCTGCCCGGCAACGTGGTCGAGGTGCACGAGGTGTTTCTGGACGACGCCCTGCGCCTATCGGGCGAGCAAGAAGAGGCCGACTTTAACGCCCGCGAGCGCGAGGCGCTGCGCCGCCTGGTGTCGCTCTCCAATCCGGACTGGGACGTGCTATTCGATATCTTCCAGCGCCGTCGCGTGCATCCGCTCTCGTTTTTGCAGAGTCGCGCCTTTATGGATATCTTTCGCGACGTGTGCCTGGCCGAGTACCCATACACGCCCTTTGCCGATGCATTCCACACCATGCGCTCCATGCTGCTGCCCGTGCTCTACCTTCTGGGCAGCGAGGTGCCGGTGGCCGATGTGTACCACGCCATCTCGACCGGCTACGGTGGCCTGCTCGCCTGCCTGGGCTCAAGCGTTCACCATGCGCCGGTGCTGCTGACCGAGCATGGCATCTATACTCGCGAACGCGAGGAAGAGATCATTCGCGCTGACTGGGTGGTGCCGTCGTTTAAGGACCGCTGGATCCGCTTTTTCTACCTGCTTTCGGAGGAGATCTACCGTCGCGCCTTCCGCGTGACCAGTTTGTTCCATAACGCCCGCAAGACGCAGATCGATATGGGCTGCGATGCGGACAAATGCCTGGTCATCCCCAACGGCATCCAGTTCGACCGCTTTAAGGACATTCCCTTAAAGCCCGATGACGGCTGGGTGGACATTGGCGCGGTGGTGCGCCTGGCGCCCATCAAGGACGTCAAGACCATGATCTATGCGTTCTTTGAGCTGCACGAGCGCCTGCCCAAGGTGCGCCTGCACGTTATGGGCGGCGTGGACGACGAGGAGTACGGCGCTGAGTGCCACGCGCTGGTCGATACCCTGGGCGTGCGCGACCTGATCTTTACCGGCCGCGTCAACGTGGTCGAGTACATGGAAAAGCTCGACTTTACCATTTTGACGAGCATCTCCGAGGGCCAGCCACTCAGCGTGCTGGAGTCGCTTGCAGCGCGCCGTCCCTGCGTGACGACCGAGGTGGGCTGCTGTCGCGAGCTGCTCGAAGGCGCCCCGGGCGACGACTTTGGCGTGGCGGGTTTTGTGACGCCGCCCATGTATCGCAAGGGCTTGGCCGATGCCATGGAGCGCATGTGCGTGAGCCGCGCCCGTCGCATTGAGATGGGGGAGCGCGGGCAGCGTCGCGTTGCCACGTACTTTTTGCACGAGCAGATGCTCGCCAACTATCGCGCGCTGTACGACGAGACGGCGTGTGCGTTTAACCTGCCCAGAGAGGGGGAGTAGCCGGTGGCCGGAATTGGTTTTGAGCTCAAGCGCCTGTTTAGGCGCAAGGGCCTGTTTGCCACGATGCGCGCTTACGGCTACGCCGGCATCGTATGCACGGGCCCCATGCTGCTGGGTGTGCTGCTGCAGGTGGGTATTTTGGTGCTGTGCGGTCTGTGGGGTGTGGGCCGTGCCAACCAGGATCTGCTGGTGTGCATGGTGACCTACACACTGCTGGCCTCGCTTGCGCTCACGAGCTTTTTCTCCATGCCGGTCACGCGCTTTTTGGCTGATATGTTGTTTGCCGAGCGCGAGGATGAGATACTGCCTTCGTTTTGGGGCTCCAATGCTGTCATGCTCGTTGCGGGCACGGTGCTCTACGGCGTTTTTTTGCTGTTCTCGGGCGCCACGCTGCTGCAGGGGCTGCTATGCCTGTGGCTGTTCAACATTATGATCGTCAACTGGAACGGCATGAGTTACCTCACGGCCATCAAGGATTACCGCGGTATCCTGTGCAGCTTTGCGGCTGCCATTGGCGTGGCGTGCCTGTGCGCTCTGGCCGCGCTGGCGCTGGGACTGCCGCCGGTCGAGGGCCTGCTGGCGTCAATCGCTCTGGGCTACGGCGTGATGCTCGCTTGGGACGTGGTGCTGCTGTACCGGTATTTTCCACGGAGTGACCGGAGTCCCTGGCGTTTTTTGCGCTGGCTCGACCAATTTATGCCGCTTGCGCTTACGGGGCTGTTTACCAACTTGGGGCTTTTCGCACACCTGGTTATTATCTGGGCGGGCCCTATTGGCGTGCAGATCAAAGGCCTGTTTTACGGGGCTCCTTACCATGACGTGCCGGCACTCATTGCGTTTTTGACCACACTCGTCACGACCGTCAACTTTGTGGTGTCGGTCGAGGTCAATTTCTATCCGCGCTACCGTGACTACTACAGCCTTTTTAACGACGGCGGCGTGGTGGGCGATATTGTGGTGGCCGAGGAGGAGATGCTCTCCACGCTCAACAGCGAACTGCGCTTTTGCGCGCTCAAGCAGCTGTTTGTGACGGCGGCGGTCATTTCGCTCGAGACCACAGTGCTCTCGGCCCTGCCGCTGGGCTTTAACAATCTTATGCACGGGTATTTTCGCACGTTATGCGTAGGCTACGGCCTGTATGCCGTGGGCAACACGATCCTGCTTATCTTGCTGTACTTTACCGACTACAAGGGAGCCGTTCTGGCCTCGGGCCTGTTTGCCGGTGTGGCAGGGTTGGCGACCGCCGTGTCGTTGCTTTTGCCGCAGCAGTTTTACGGCTTTGGCTTTTTGTTGGGTGCGGTGGTGTTTTTTATCGTGGCCCTGCTGCGGCTCGATACCTATACCGCCAACTTGCCGTATCGTATCCTGAGCCAGCAGCCCATTGTGGCGACCGACAAAACGGGTCGCTTTACACAGCTGGGCCGCTTGCTCGACCGTGCCGAGCAGCGCTATGAGGAGTGCCGCCGCAAGGGCGTGCCGCACGGCGCGTTTCAGCGCGCAGTAGTTCGCGTGTATCGCAACCATTGGGGAGGTTCTGATGATCGATAAGTTGATGTCTCGCCGCTGCCTGATCGAGGC
>USCN01000103.1 GCA_900553165.1 uncultured Collinsella sp. | reverse complement strand
GACAAACACATCGGTGGCACGACCGGTGAGCGTGCGGCCGGCAAAACCGGAGTTCTCGGCACGCGACTCGTAACCGTCCTCGCCGACCGTCCAGGTAGCAGCGGGATCGAACACGGTCAGGTCGGCAACGGAGCCCGCCTTGACCTGAACCTGGTCGAGGCCCAGGATCTCACGCGGCTTGATGGCCATGAGCTCGACCATACGACCCATGCTCATCTTGCCCGTGTTGACCAGCTCGGTGAGCACAAGCGACAGCGAAGTCTCGAGGCCGATCATGCCGAAGGGCGCAAGCTCGAACTCGCGGGCCTTCTCCCACGGGGTGTGGGGAGCGTGATCGGTGACGATAACATCGACGGTGCCGTCGATGACGCCCTGACGGATAGCCTCGGCGTCCTCGTCGGTACGCAGCGGCGGGTTGACCTTGAGCGAGGTGTTGTAGGTCTCGTCCAGGTCGTTCTCGGTCAGGAACATGTGGTGCGGCGTGGCCTCGCAGGTGACCTGCACGCCAGCTGCCTTACCGGCACGCACGAGCTCCAGGCCATGGGCGGTGGAGATGTGCTGGATGTGCAGCTTGGCACCGGTCAGCTTGGCAATCTCGATGTCGCGGGCAATCTGAAGCTCCTCGCCGGCGGCCGGCCAACCCTCGAGAGCCAGACGGGTCGAGACCTTGCCCTCGTTGATCTGGCCGTGGCCGACCAGGTCCTCGTCCTGGCAGTGGCTCATAAAGACCTTGCCGAACATCTTGCCGTAGTCCATGCAGCGACGGAGCATGCCCGCGCCCTGCACGCCACGACCGTCGTCAGTGAAGGCGACGGCGCCGTGGGCGACCATATCGCCCATCTCGGACATGGCCTCGCCCTTAAGACCGCGGGTCATGGCTCCCGACGGATAGACGCGGCAGTGGCCGACCTCGGCAGCGCGGGACTTGACGAACTCCACGACGGTGCCGTTATCGGTGACGGGATCGGTGTTGGGCATGGCGCACACGCCGGTAAAGCCGCCCTTGGCAGCTGCACGGGTGCCGCTCTCGATGTCCTCTTTGACCTCGTAGCCGGGCTCGCGAAGGTGAACGTGCATATCCACCAGGCCGGGGACGAGATATTTGCCGGAAAGGTCGCGGACCTCGGCTCCCTCGACGGCGAGATTCTCGCCGACCTCGGCGATCTTATCGCCGTCAATCAGGACGTCAACGACACCGTCAAGCTCGACGGACGGGTCGACGACGTGGGCATTCTTAAGAAGCAAGGCCATTATCGGCACCTCCAAGCAGCAGATACAGGATAGCCATACGCACGCAGATACCGGCGTAGACCTGCTCCAGGATGACGGAGCGTTGCGGGTGGTCGGCCATATAGGAGTCGAACTCGACGCCGCGGTTGATGGGGCCCGGGTGGCAGATGATCGCATCGGGCTTCATGAGCTTCTCGCGGTCCTTGGTCAGGCCGAAGAGCTTGTGGTACTCACGAATGGTCGGGAACGGAGCGCCCTCGAGGCGCTCCTGCTGCACGCGCAGCATGTAGACGACGTCCAGCTCGGGGAGTACCGAATCGAGGTCGCTCGTCACGTGGTCGCAGCCCAGGACCTCGGGCGCCGGCGGCAGCAGCGTGCCGGGGGCGACGGCGTAGGTCTCGCAGCCCATGATCTTAAGGGCGGGGATCAGCGAGCCGCAGACGCGGGAGTGCGCGATATCGCCGACGACGGCGACCTTAAGACCGTGGAAGTCGCCCTTGTGCTCCCAGATGGTGTACAGGTCGAGCAGGGCCTGCGTGGGATGGTTGTGCTTGCCGTCGCCGGCGCAGATGACGCTCGCGGGCGAGTTCTGCGTGACGATGTAGGGAGCACCGGCGTGCTTATCGCGAACGACGATGCAATCAATCTTGTAGGCGTTGAGGGTCTCGACGGTGTCGACGAGGCTCTCGCCCTTGACCGTGGAGGTCGAGGAGCCGCCAAAGTTGAGGCTGTCGGCCGAAAGACGCTTCTCGGCGAGCTCGAAGGAGCTGCGGGTGCGCGTCGAAGGCTCGTTGAACATGTTGACGATGGTCTTGCCCTTGAGCGTGGGGACCTTCTTGATCGCACGCTCATTGACCTCGGAGAACGCCTTGGCGGTCTCGAGGATGAGCTTGATGTCCTCTTCGGAGTACTCGGTAATGTCGATCAGGTGCTTATGGTTGAACGCCACGGTACTACTCACCTCCCAGCGGCGCGGAGCCCACGTGGGAACCCGGCGCGACGTCGTTAATCTCGACGGCGGTGTGGCCGTCGACTTCCTTCATATATAGGTGCACGTTCTCCTCATGCGACGAGGGAACGTTCTTGCCGACAAAGTCCGGCGAGATGGGGAGCTCACGGTGACCGCGGTCAACGAGAACTGCCAGCTCGATGCGGCTCGGACGGCCCAGGTCCATGACGGCATCCAGAGCGGCGCGGATAGTACGGCCCGTATACAGGATGTCGTCCACCAGCACGACGCGCTTGCCGTCGACGCTGAAGGGAATGTTGGTAGCGTGGATCGCGGGAGCGAAATTGGTCGCATAGTCATCGCGGTAGAAGCTGATGTCCAGGCTGCCGAGCGGAACGTCGACGCCCTCGATCTCCTTGATCTCCTCGGCGAGCTTCTTTGCCAGAAGGTCGCCGCGCGTGACGATGCCGACCAGAGCGAGGTCTTCACAGCCCTCGTTGCGCTCGAGAATCTCGTGCGCGATGCGGGTCATCGCTCGATTGACGGCGGTCTCGTCCATGATGACCGCCTTGGGGGAAGTCGTGCCCATCGATCTCCTTCCTCACATGTCTTGACTGCTGACACAGTCAAAAAAATAGATGCCCGACCGCTTAAAGCGGACCAGACACCCACAGGAAGGGCTGCTCTTTGGCAGCTATGTAATTCCATGTGGGTATCTCGTACCCCTTTAATGGTCAAGGGATAGTGTAGCCAACCTCGAGCTTAATTGCGAGCATAAATACAGGGCAATCCGTAAACGGGCGCAGGTGCTCCATAAACCTATATATATTTGTGGGACGAGCTTGAAAACGCACGCACGAGCTGGCATAATCCCCTCTGCTGCACGCAAATCGGATCTACGTCCAGGGCCGTGGCGTGAGCACTATCGCCAAAAGAGGAATATCTCTGTGTAGATTACGCACAGGGAGCTGCTTCTGTGCTATAGTTCAGGCTTGTTTGTTAACGCGACATGTTCGTTTGTCGCCCAAGGAGGGTCAGTTATGTCCAAAGTTTGCGAAGTTTGCGGTAAGCACCCCGTTGCCGGTCGCTCCATCAGCCACTCTCACCGCGTCACCAACCGTAAGTTCCGCCCCAACATCCAGCGCGTCTACGTCGTCGTCGATGGTCACCGTCGCAAGATGAACGTTTGCTCCACCTGCCTCAAGTCTGGCAAGGTTGCGCGCTCCTAAATAAGGTCTTACCAACAAGTACCTCGGACTCTCCGGGTCAAAGACCTCGCGTTCACATAGAACTTACCAAAGGCGCCCTCCCCTAAGGAGGGCCTTTTGCACTCATTGGGGACAGACTTACATGAGTGCTTTCACGCATTGGGGACAGACATGTCGCACGCAAGCGGCACACCGACTGGCTCCGGCCCCTGCCTCACGCTGCATCCTTCCAGCCTGCAGTTGCCTTGGTCACGCTCGTGGCGCCGATACCGGTGATACGAGCAATTTGCTTAACCGTGAGATGTGCCCGCCTGAGCCTCAGCAGGCAGGCATCGCGTTCGGGGCGTGGCAGGGCCTTGAGCAGCGAAGGATCTATGCTCGGCAGAACTTCGCGCGCAACGGAAAGGGCCTCCTCATCGGGGATCCGCCGGCGTGGAAGAACCTCCATTGACCAGATGCGCCCGGCAACTTCCTCGAGATGCTCGCAATAGCAACGGGAGCCTCCGACAATATCGAGCATAGGGGCCGCATCACAGATGTCAAAGGGATCATAGCCCAGCTGATACGCCTTATAGCTTGACCAGCGGTACGCCTCGAGCGAGTCAAGCGCACCTTTCACGGGATTGAGATGAATATAGTCGAGCAGCTGCACCGCCTGCGTGTCCGACTCAACCGCGACCCGCGAATAGCGATTGTCAAACAGATGTCCCTTTCTCCCCGTTTTCCCATTGAAATACTTAGCATATGCCGTCAGCGCGCACTGCATTGCCTTTGAAAGGTTGTCAAATGGGTCATCAATCATCAAATGGAAGTGGTTGTCCATAAGGCACCAAGCTAACACCGCCACGTCATGGCGCGCAAACCTGTCCGAGATATCCGATAAGAAACGATAACGGTCGGAGTCATCTTCAAAAATAATCTGTTTAGAGTTGCCACGGTCAAAGACGTGGTAATAGCCGGTGAGCGAAACGGCACGGGCGCATCGAGGCATAAATCTCTCCTTTCAAAACTGAACAGGCAACACCTAAAAGGAGAGAAGGAACGCGAAATGCTGAGCCTGTAATCTATTTATATCCAATGAGCGGCAAAAACAGGCCCAGAACGGCAAAATGGCAAATCGATGTCTGTCCCCAATGAGTGAAAGCACTCATGTAAGTCTGTCCCCAATGAGTGGGAGTGGGACGGTGCATTGGGCGGATAGATTTAGTTGAATCGTTTCATTTGGTTGAAGCGTTTTAGTATGCCTTTTACGGGAATCTTACCGTTCGCCGAATAATTTCTTGCTATCATGCAAGACGTAGGGTAAATCTCCGATCGCAAGGAGACACAAATGGTGAAAAAGTCACCGGAAAACACTACTCCCGCAATTGTGGACAACGTAGAGGCGCTTGAGGCCAAGCTCGCTCAGATGCGAGAGGCCCAGGCGCTTTTTGCTACGTACACGCAGGAGCAGGTCGACAAGATCTTCTATGAGGCCGCCATGGCCGCCAACAAGGCTCGTATCCCGTTGGCGAAGATGGCCATCGAGGAGACCGGCCGCGGCGTTCTTGAGGACAAGGTCATCAAGAACCACTACGCCGCAGAGTACATCTACAACGCGTACAAGAACACCAAGACCTGTGGCGTTCTGGAGCGCGACGAGGCTTATGGCATCACCAAGATCGCCGAGCCCATCGGCATCGTGGGCGCCGTCATCCCGACGACCAACCCCACCTCCACCGCGATCTTCAAGACGCTGATCTGCCTGAAGACCCGCAACGCCATCATCATCTCCCCGCACCCGGCTGCCGCCAAGTGCACCATCGCCGCTGCCAAGCTCGTGCTCGACGCCGCCGTCAAGGCCGGCGCCCCCGAGGGCATCATCGGCTGGGTCGATGTCCCCTCCATCGAGCTGACCAACATGGTCATGCGCGACGTCGACATCATCCTCGCCACCGGTGGCCCGGGCATGGTCAAGGCCGCTTACTCCTCGG
>USCN01000102.1 GCA_900553165.1 uncultured Collinsella sp. | reverse complement strand
CCCCAGGGGTTGCCGGGGAACCTCCTCGTCACGGCCTCGCCGGTGTCTGCGTCGAGGGCGCAGACGGTGGTTGACCTCAGGTGGACGTCCATCCCGAACGCGGTAGAATACTTTGGCATGGGAGCCTCCCAACCTCGTTGCGGCGCGGCTGCGCCTATGGCACTTCAACATCATTGTCGCAGCCCCGACCCGCGGTCACGAGCGGGGGCTCCTATCTTTTTAGTGCCCTCGGATTGGGTCATAGTGTCTGACTTATGCTCCACCTGCGATGTTGCCGATGTTGGTGCGGAGCGTTTTGGTTTCTGCGCCAACTTGGCGTGGTGGGGCGGTGCGTTTGGGGTAGATCGTTTGGGGCGGTGGGCGTGTTTGGTTGGTGCCTGTTGATGGTCTGGGTATCGGGGAGGGCGGGCTCCGTTATAATCGCCTAGAACATTAAATGGAAACGGGACGGGAGCCATATATGCGCCAGGGTTTCGACAACGCGAAGTATATCGAGCTGCAGGCTGCTCACATTAAGGAGCGCATCTCGCAGTTTGGTGGCAAGCTCTATTTGGAGTTTGGCGGTAAGCTGTTCGATGACTATCATGCGAGCCGCGTGCTGCCGGGTTTTGAACCGGACAGCAAGTTCCGCATGCTCAAGAGCATCGCCGACGATGTCGAGGTTATCATCGCGATCAACGCGAACCACATCGAGAAAAACAAGGCTCGTGGTGACCTCGGTATTACCTATGACGAGGATGTGCTGCGCCTGGTTGACCTGTTCCGCGGCAACGGCTTTGCCGTCGCGGCTGTGGTCATCACCCAGTACGCCGGCCAGCCCGCTGCCGATGTATTCCGCAACCGCCTGAACGCGCTCGGTATTCCCGCCAAGCTGCACTATCCCATCGAGGGGTATCCGCACGACGTCGACCTGATCGTGTCCGACGACGGCTATGGCAAGAATGAGTTTGTCGAGACCACGCGTCCGCTCGTTGTCGTGACGGCACCCGGCCCCGGCTCAGGCAAGCTCGCCACTTGCCTCTCGCAGCTCTATCACGAGCACAAGCACGGCACCGCCGCCGGCTACGCCAAGTTCGAGACTTTCCCGGTCTGGAATCTGCCCCTCACGCATCCGGTCAACATCGCCTATGAGGCAGCAACGGCCGACCTCGACGATGCCAATATCATCGACTCCTTCCACTTGGAGGCCTACAACAAGACCACGGTCAACTACAACCGCGACGTCGAGGCCTTCCCGGTGGTCCGTGCCCTGATGGAAAAGATCCTGGGCAAGAGCCCCTATCAGAGTCCTACGGACATGGGCGTCAATATGGTCGGCTTTGCCATCACCGATGACGATGCCTGCCGCGACGCTTCCAAGATGGAGATCGTCCGCCGCTACTTTACCGCGGTCGAAAATGTGCGCCGTACCGGCGTGGGCGATGAGCAAGTCGACCGTCTCAAGATTATTATGAAGAAAGCCGGCATCGATAAGAACTACTCACCGGCGCGCTCGGCGGCCCTCACCAGGGAGCAGCTGACGGGTGGTCCCGTGGGTGCCATGGTCATGCCCGATGGCTCCGTGGTGACCGGCAAGACTTCCACGCGCCTGGGCGCCGCGAGCTCGCTCATCATGAATGCACTTAAGCATGTCTCGGGCGTCGACCTTGAGCTCGAGGTCATTAGCGATGAAGCGATCGAGCCCATCAGCAAGCTCAAGACGCATTTCCTGGGCAGCAAAAACCCGCGCCTCCACACCGACGAGACGCTTATGGCGCTGTCGATCACCTCGGCCACGAGTGAGACGGCCGCTCGCGTCCTTTCGGGCCTGGAGCAGCTGCGCGGTTGCGGTGCCTTCTTTAGCGTGATTATCTCGCCGACGGACGAGACGGTACTGCGCAAACTGGGTATCAACGTGTGCTGCGAGCCCAAGTTTGAGCGCCGCGGTTTCTTCCATCGCTAAGTTTGAAGCACCGCGGTAATTGCATTGCATTTTGGCCGTATCGGGTTAGCGCCCGGTACGGCTTTTTGATCAATAAAGCGCCTATTTCGGCGAAAAATAGCTGTTTACCTGCCTAGAAACAATTTGAGCGGTATACAATAACCGTAACTGTTTCATCCTTAGCGGGATGCCGCATGATGGATATTACCTGCCATCGTGAGGTGTGTCGGTCGCGCACGGCGCGTTAGATGCTCGTGCTCGGTTTGAGGAGGCTGCTATGGCGGGCAAGGGTCGTGCGAGTGTCAACGATATGAAGCGTGTCGAGGTGCTGGTGTTGATGGAGATCGACCAGCAAACCGAAGACAATGGCGGGCCGTATGGTTTCTCGCGCAAAACGCTTGCCGAGCGCGTGGGGGTTTCGCCGTATCGTGCCCGCGCCGCAATCGATCGCTTGGATTCCGAAGGCATGATTGATGTCGTCTCGCGTTATAGCGACGACGGCGGTCAGCTTGCAAATGGCATTTGCCTCACCGAACGTGGCGAGTGGTATCTTGAGGGCGTCCGTACCGGCATGCTCGTTCAAGAAATGCTTGAGGACGAGGTTGCTGATCGATAGCAGCATGTAACCCTTGCCATAGCGACGCCGCCTGGGAAACCGGGCGGCGTTTTGTTTCAAGATTGAGAAATGCAATCTCACGCGAGAAAAATTGCGAACGGTCCGCGGCGCGAGTATTACAATGAAGACCCGTAAGATGTGGATAAACAACTTCTACGGGAAGCGCAGGTAACTCAATATGACCAAGCATGTGTTCGTAACCGGTGGCGTGGTTTCGTCTCTGGGCAAGGGTATCACCGCGGCCTCGCTGGGCCGTCTGCTCAAGTCGCGTGGCTACAAAGTAACGATGCAGAAGGCCGATCCGTATCTGAACGTCGACCCCGGTACCATGAGCCCCTTCCAGCATGGTGAGGTCTTCGTTACCGAGGATGGTTACGAGTCCGACCTGGACCTGGGTCATTACGAGCGCTTTATTGATGAGAACCTGACCCGCGATTCCAACTTTACGACCGGCGCCATCTATAAGAGCTTGATCGCCCGCGAGCGTCGCGGCGACTTTTTGGGCGGTACCGTGCAGGTGATTCCTCACGTCACCAATGCCATTAAGGACAAGTTCCGCCGCATCGAGGAGCAGACCGGCTCCGATGTAGTCATCACCGAGCTGGGCGGCACGATCGGCGACATCGAGTCCCAACCGTTTGTCGAGGCCATCCGTCAGTACCGCAAGGAGGCCGGCCCCGAGAACGTCTGCTACATCCACGTGTCGCTCGTTCCCTATATCGCCGCCGCCCACGAGGTCAAGACCAAGCCCACGCAGCATTCCGTCAAGGAGCTCCGCAGCTTTGGCATCCAGCCCGATATCATCGTGCTGCGCTCCGACCACCATATCGATGACGCTATCCGCGGAAAGATCGCAAGCTTCTGCGACGTCGACACCGATTGTGTCTTTACCAACGAGGACTGCGCGAGCATTTACGATGTTCCGCAGCTGCTTGCCGAGCAGGACTTTGACCTGCGCATTTGCGAGCGCCTGGGTCTGGACCCGCGTGAGCGCGACATGAGCGAGTGGAACGAGTTCCTGCGCAAACAGAATCACGCCAACCATCACGCCGACAAGGTGAAGATTGCCGTCGTGGGCAAGTACACGCAGCTGCCCGATGCGTACCTGTCGGTTATCGAGGCCCTGCACCATGCGGGCGTCTTCTACGATCGCCATGTGGACGTCCAGCTGGTCGACGGCGAGAGCCTCGACGAGCAGAATGTCTCCGAGGTTCTGGGCGACGCCTCGGGCATCCTGGTCCCCGGCGGCTTTGGCAAGCGCGCCCTGGAGGGCAAGATCCTCGCGGCCGAGTTCGCCCGTGAGCACAAGATTCCGTATCTGGGCATTTGCCTGGGTATGCAGGTGGCCGTGTGCGAGTTCGCCCGCAACGTCGTCGGCCTTGCCGGCGCCAGCTCCTCCGAGTTCGATCCGGACGGCCCGTTTAGCGTCATCGATCTGATGAGCTCGCAGGAGGACGTGACCGAGAAGGGCGGCACCATGCGCCTGGGCGCCTATCCGTGCAAGCTCGCCGCCGATACCCTTGCTCGCGAGGCATATGGCGAGGAGCTCGTCTACGAGCGTCACCGTCATCGCTTTGAGTTCAACAACGCCTTCCGTGACCAGCTCGAGGACGCCGGCTTGGTTATCTCGGGTCTGTCGCCCGACGAGCGCCTGGTCGAGATGGTCGAGCTGCCGCGCGACGTGCATCCGTGGTATGTGGCAACCCAGGCTCATCCCGAGTTCAAGAGCCGCCCGACCAACCCGCAGCCGCTGTTCCGCGAGTTCGTGCGCGCTTCGATCGGCCAGCACGAGGGTGTCGACCGTCTGCAGGTGACGCCCATGAACCTCGCTACGGACTAAGGGTGCCGGCGAATAAGGAACATACCGAAGCTACTCCCTCGTCGCTCGCCGTGGCGGCGGGGGAGTATCTCGATTACCTCGCGGTCGAGCGGGGTTTGGCGCGCAACACGATTGCGGCCTATCGTCGTGACCTGACGACGTACTGCGCCTATCTGGAGCGGGCGGGTATTGTGTCTTTTGAAGAGGTGACCCGTCAGGTCGTGGAGGGCTTTGTCGCCGACCGTCGCGATGGGGGCTATTCGGATGCCTCGGTGGAGCGTGCGCTTGCGGCCGTGAAGGGCCTGCATGCCTTTTTGGTGCGCGATGGGGCTGTGGCCCAAAATCCAACGGCGGCGTTGCGCCTGCCTAAAAAGGCTGAGCGTTTGCCGGAGTATCTATCGGTGGAGGATGTCTCGGCGCTGCTCGATCAAGACTTCCCCGAGGGCGAGATGGGCTTGCGCGACCATGCCATCTTGGAAGTGCTCTACGGATGCGGTTTGCGTGTGAGCGAGTTGGTGGGACTCGATGTGGGAGATATCCATATCGACGATGGCTTTGTGCTCGTTCGCGGTAAGGGCTCGAAGGAACGCCTGTCCCCGCTGGTGGGAAGCGCGGCGCGAGCTCTGACGCTTTATTTAACTGAGGGGCGTTCTCGCTTGGCGGCCCATGCCCGCGGAACCGAGACCTCGGCGGTCTTTTTAAATAAGAACGGCCGCCGTCTGTCGCGCCAGGGCATCCATGCCATCTGTGAGCGCTACGGGCGCCAGGTGGGGCTGGTGGGGCTCCATCCCCATACCTTGCGCCACTCCTTTGCCACCCACATGCTCGCGGGCGGTGCCGACTTGCGTGTGCTGCAGGAGATTTTGGGCCATGCCGATATCTCGACCACGCAGGTCTACACGCATGTCGACCGCACGCAACTGACCGAGGTCTATCTGGCGGCGCATCCGCTGGCACATCGCTAGCACCTCGCTGACCTGCATATTTATAAATATTAAAGGGGACGG
>USCN01000101.1 GCA_900553165.1 uncultured Collinsella sp. | reverse complement strand
ACCGCCGCCGCCAAAGTTCATCGACGGGCCGTCATCGCCCATAGCCTTCTTCATGCGGCGGTTGAGCCACCAACCGATGAGGAAGAAAATCGCCATGGGAAGAATGAGTGTGAGCAGGTAGTAGGTCATCAAACCCGAGTTTTTATCGGGAACGACCGACTCCAGCGAAGCGCCAGACTCAAGCACGCGATCGGTAAAGCCCGCATCGTTCGGCACACCGGTCGTCTTATAGGCGATGTTCTCGTCCTCGCCCTTCTTGGTGTAATAAATCGAGTAATCGTCCGTGTTGTACTCGACCTTGTCGACACTCTTCTTATCGAGCGCCTTGACAAACGTCGAGTAATCGGTCTTCGTAATCTGCTGCGTGTGACCGATGTTGGGGAACAGAACGGTCGAGAGCACGAGGTAGACGACGAAGGCGATGAGCACGTAGAGGATCATATTCCGTCTACGCTTGTTGTCATCCATCTCCATCTGCTTGAACTCCATCTACTGGGGTTGATAATGGTTTCTAGAATACCCAACCCGAGCGACGATAAACCGACGCCGGGCACGAAAGGACAGAGATGGCATCACTGTAAGTCGGAAAGGTTCAAATCTATACAGGCGACGGCAAGGGCAAGACGACGGCTGCTTTGGGGCGCGAGAGGATGTCGAGGAACTGATTGCGATAAAGCCCGCCACCACGGAGCTCGTGCTCCCCGGCCGCGGCTTGCTACCCCTCGCCGACCTTGCCGACCTAGTAACCGAAATGCGCCCCGTCAAACACTACTTCGATGAAGGTCTCCTAGCCCGCCAAGGCATCGAATACTAATTGATTCGTTATCCGCCAACACCTAAAGCTCATAAGGAAGTTGCGGTGGAATAGTACTTGTTTGACGGTCCGCAAGGACTTTTCAGGAACTATTTCACCGCAACTTATCAGGGGTATCCGACGGATGAGCTAGGCGGTGGCGCGGCCTAGCCAGTTGCCGCTGTGGTGGTAGATGGTGAACATGGTTGCGGTGATGAGCCAGGTTACGGGGTAGACCAGCAGTAGATGCTCAAGCGACGGATCGAAGGGCATGATCGCAAACACCCAGATCACCCTGAGCACGACGGTGCCAAAAATCGTGAGCAGCATGGGCTGCAAGCTCACGCCGGCACCGCGAATGGAGCCCGACGCGTTTTCGATAATCGAGAAAATCGCGTAGAACGGCGCGATAAAGTGAAGAATCGTCGTGGTGTACGCCGAAATCGAAGCATCGTCGACAAACAGACGCGACAACGGACCCGAGAACACCAGCAGCACGGCAGACAGGCCACCAATGAGCATAAACGACAGCACGAGCGACGTATGGTAGCCCTTGCGCATGCGCTCGTAATTGCGCGCGCCAAAGTTCTGCGCCGAGAACGTAGTGATCGATACGCCGAGCGCCTCGGTCACCATCCAGATAATGCCATCCAGGCGCCCAGATAGACCCCAAGCAGTCGTGACATCGGCGCCAAACGAATTAACCGACACCTGGATCAGCACGTTCGAGATCGAATAGGCAGCCGATTGAAAACCGAGTGGCAGACCACACGAGATCATACTCTTGCAAATACCGCGATCGATGCCGAGCTTAGACAGCGAAAGACGCCATGCACCCGGAGCGCGCATCATGCGAAACACGATCATCGTTGCATTGGAGCAAATGGTCAGCGCCACTGCGATGCCGCAGCCCAGCGCCTCCATATGCAACACAGCGACAAAGATGATATCCAGCACCACGTTAACCAGGCAGCCAGAGGCAATGATCACGGCGGGGCCGCGTGTGTCGCCCACGGCACGCAGCAGTGCGGTTCCCATATTAAGCAGCAGTGCCGCAACCATCGCGGCAAAATAACAGCGAGCATAGGCCACGCCCTCGGCCAATAGTTCATGCGGCGTGTTCATAAGCACCAGCATGGGCTCAACGAACACTATGCCAAGAATCGAGAAAACGATACCGCCCACCAGCGCGAGCGTCATGGCGGTATGGACCGAACGACTCAGCCGTTCATCATCGTGCTGGCCAAAATACTGACCGGTAATGACCGCGCAGCCGGCGCCGACGCCAACGCAAAAGCCAATGCAGAGCTCGGTGAGGACCATCGTGGCCTGAATGCCGCCCAACGCGAGTTTGCCGCCAAACTGACCGACGATATAGGTACCGATAAGCGTGTAGGCCTGCTGAAAAAACGAACTAAAAAAGATGGGAACGCACAGCGACAGTAGTTGCTGCCAAATGACACCTTGCGTTACATCGATAGCCGTAGATTTCTTAGCCACACGCCCTCCCCACACGCATACGTCAAACAGCAAAACAGCAATTTAAAACCAAAGCCAAAACCAGCTTAGCACCGACTGGCGGCGACCGAAACACCCCGAATTAGAGCGCGGTGCGGAAAACTGCCTAGTGATACAAACCCGGCTGGTAGTGATACTCATTGCTCACGTGCGGGCACAGCTGCCAAAAGGCGACGGCGCTCGCCGCGGCAACGTTAAGCGAATCGACCCCGTGCGCCATCGGAATGCGCACCGCGCGGTCACAGCCGGCAATGGTCTTGGCGCCCAAGCCGGCACCCTCGGTACCCATAAAAAGCGCCAAGCGATCAATCTTCTGCAGCACGGGATCGTCCAGCGATACGGAATCGTCCGTCAACGCCATAGCGGCGCACGAAAAGCCGGCATCGTGCAACGCGCTCAGGCCATCATGCGGCCACACACGAGCCTCGCTGCCAATGCGCGTCCACGGCACCTGAAACACGGTGCCCATGCTCACCCGGGCCGAGCGACGGCACAGCGGGTCGCAGCACGTCGGGCTGACCAAAATACCGTCAACGTTCAATGCGGCAGCCGAGCGGAAAATCGCGCCAACATTGGTGTGATCGACAATACCCTCAAGCACGCACACGCGCACCGGACGATCCCCCACCGCCACGACGACGCCGCCCAAGAACTCATCAACCGGAATCTGACGCGGGCGACGGAACGCCGCCAGCGCGCCGCGCGTCACGTTAAAGCCCGTCAACTGCTCCATGAGCTCCATGGAGGCCACGAACACGGGAACCGGACCCGCTCCCTCGCGCACGACAAGCTGGTCAAACAGCGGCATCATCTGGTCGAGCCAGCGCTCGCCCAAAAGAAAGCTCACCGGCTCATATCCGGC
Organism: uncultured Collinsella sp.; assembly: GCA_900553165.1. Classification (GTDB taxonomy): domain Bacteria; phylum Actinomycetota; class Coriobacteriia; order Coriobacteriales; family Coriobacteriaceae; genus Collinsella. The sequence continues at coordinate 2,223 of USCN01000101.1, read as the reverse complement.
GCGAACCGCACGCTCGATGACCTTGGCACTCTCAGCGATAAAAATGCCCTTCTGCGGCTCCAGCACGCAGCGAAGCTCACGCTCGGTCAGTCGCACGTAGGCATCGAGCCGCTCGTCCTCGAGCGAATCAATTCGCAGAACCTCAACGGCATCAGTCATAGCAGCCAGCCCGCACCCTTCTTTACAGCACATCTATACCAAACGAGGCGACGCTAAGCGCCGCCCCATGCATTCAATCAACACGATGATACCGTTCACGCCAGACGATTTACGCCTCGATGCGACGATACGTCACGAACTCATAATTGACGCCCTCGTCACCCTCACCGGCGGCAATCGTCGCGACCCCGCTACGCTGCGCAATCTCCCACGCGGGATCGGCGTCCAAGTCGGGAAAATACGTGTCCACGACATGCACGCAGTGGTCATGAGTGACCTCGGCCTCCACGCAGTACGGCAAAAACTGCCGATAGACATCGCCGCCACCGATCACCCAGGCAACGAGCTCATCGGCAACCGCAGAGAGCGCTTCGTCAACGCTATGCACCACGTCGACGCCCTCGCGGGTAAAGCCTATATCGCGCGTAAGCACGATATTGCGGCGGTTCTTGAGAGGACGCCCGCCGGGAAAACTCAGCAGCGTCTTGCGTCCCATGATAACCGGGCAGCCCTTGGTGCAGGCCACAAAATGGCGCATATCGGCGCGATTGGACACCACCATATCGCCCTCGCAGCCAATACCCCAGTCGTCACACACGGCGACGATGGCAGAAAGCTTACACGTCATGCGCGTCACCTACACCGCAATGGGGATGTTCTTGACCTGAGGGCCGTGCTCATAGCCCTCGACGATCAGGTCATCGGTCGTAAACGCATAGAAGTCATGCACATCGGGGTTGAGCGTTACCTTGGGTGCCGCAAACTGCGGACGCTCGATAAGCTCGCGGACGATATCGACATGACGATCATAGATATGGGCGTCGGCGATCACGTGCAGCAGCTCACCGGGAATCATATCGACCGACTGCGCGACCATCATCAGCAAAATGGCGTACTGGCACACGTTCCAGTTGTTCGCGGCTAAAATGTCCTGGCTGCGCTGGTTGAGAATCATGTTGAGCGTCGGCTTGTCGTCCTGAGGACGCTGCGTCACGTTATAGGTCACGCTATAGGCGCATGGATAAAGGTGCATCTCGGACAGATCGCTAAACACGTACGTATTGGTCATAATGCGGCGACTATACGGCGTGTGCTTAAGGTCGTACAGTACACGGTCCATCTGGTCGAAGTCGCCCTCGGCGTAATGGCTCTTCTGACCAATCTGATAGCCGTAGGCTTTACCGATGGAACCGGTCTCATCGGCCCACTCATCCCAGATATGGCTGTTGAGGTCATGCACGTTATTGGACTTCTTTTGATAGATCCACAGAATCTCGTCCATGGCAGACTTAAGCGCCGTACGGCGCAGGGTGAGCGCGGGGAACTCCTCGCGCAGATCATAGCGCGCCGTGACACCAAAGTTTTTAATGGTATAGGCAGGGGTGCCGTCCTCCCACACCGGGCGGACCTTTTGGCCCTCGGTGGTGGTGCCATGGTCCAAGATATCGCGGCACATGGTTACAAACTGTTGATCAGCTTTGCTCATTGACCCTCCTGTCAGTCGCCTACAAGCGAGATTCATTGTAGCCCAGGCGCACGCGGCCCCACAGCCCAAACATAAGCCCTCATTTTCTGACATATGCCAGAAATTCCTTGCGCAAATCCGCACGTTCGCTATTCTGTTGTTGACATATGTCAGATTTGGAGAGTGTATGGCTGGAAGACGCGAAAAACTGCGCCGCGTTGGGATCATCCCCGAATATCGCGGCTTTACCCCCGATGGCCTTGCCAGCGGAGACGCTATCGATATGACGGTCGATGAGCTCGAAGTACTGCGCCTGTGCGATCTGGAGGGCCTCAATCAGGAGGCCGTCGCCCTGCACATGGGCATCGCCCGCGCCACGGTGGCGGCAATCAGCAGCCGCGCGCATCGCAAGGTGGCAAACGCGTTGGTCAATGGACGAGCGATTGTCATCGAGGGCGGTAATATCGCATACTCCCCCATCACCACGACGACGGCCGCATGGCCAGCAAAGGAGGTCGGCACCATGAGGGTGGCAACGACGTACGACAACGGCAACATCTTTATGCACTTTGGCCGCAGCGAGCAGTTCAAGATCTACG
>USCN01000100.1 GCA_900553165.1 uncultured Collinsella sp. | reverse complement strand
CTGTTGCCTTTGTGCGCGGTGTCGCGCTTGATGATGTTGCTTCATTCATATAGCCGATTATAGAGGTAGTTGTGTTCTTTTTGTGATTTCCCTTTTCGTAACGATTACGGCGATGCGGCTACAAGTGCTTTCTTCAAATACTTTTGGTAAAGCGTTTTAATACATGATTTGCGATTATGTTCGATTATGAAGGCTGCAGCCGGCATGACCATACGTTGTGCGCGTCGGTTGCGTTCGATATGTATGGGGACTTTATATAAAAGGAGCGAGACGTCCTAGAAAAACAAAAAACCGGAAACGAAAAGGTTTCCGGTTTCAATTGGTAGCGGGGCATGGATTTGAACCATGGACCTCTGGGTTATGAGCCCAGCGAGCTACCGAGCTGCTCCACCCCGCGTCGGCTTGCCTTCATTGAGGCAGCTCTAACTACTTTACGGATGTTGGCTAATAAGTCAAATCGGCGTGTCGCATATTGCGCTGCTAGTGAAATCGCATATCCGATAACGCGTTATCCGTTTTTCGTATAACGCTGCGGACCGTCGATGAAAACCGCCGAATACGCCATATCCGGGTCCGCACCATAATAGGAAACATGCCTATCAAGATTCCCAGCGGCCTTCCGGCCAGAGACATTCTCGACTCCGAGCGCATCTTCGCGCTTGAAAAGCCCGAAGCGGAGCGCCAGCGTGTGCGTCCGCTCAAGCTGGTGATCCTGAACCTCATGCCGAAGAAGATCGAGACCGAAACGCAACTGCTGCGTCTGATCTCCAAGAGCCCGCTGCAGGTCGAGGTCGACTTCATGAAGACCTCCACCCACGAGGCCACGCACGTGAGCGCCGACCATCTGGTGAAGTTCTACGAGACGCTCGATGCGTTCAAAGACAACTATTACGACGGTCTTGTGGTGACGGGAGCGCCCGTCGAGCACCTCGATTTCGAGCAGGTCGACTACTGGGACGAGTTCAAGCAGATTCTCGACTGGGCATCCACCCACGTCTTCTCCACCATGTACCTGTGCTGGGGTGCGATGGGCGCGCTCAACTATCGGTACGGTGTGCGCAAGGAGCTGCTGCCGGAGAAGCTCTTTGGAGTGTTCCCCCAGTATCTGCAGGACGAATACTGCTTCCTCACCAACGGTTTCGACGAGATCTGCCTGCAACCGCATTCCCGCCTGGCGGGGGTCAACGAGGGTGATATCGCCCATAATCCCGAGCTGCAGGTCTTGACTTGGGGGCCGCAGTCCGGCCCGGGCCTGATCGCCACGCGTGACTTCTCCGAAGTGTTCGCGCTCGGCCATTGGGAATACGGCAAGTACACGCTCGCCGAGGAATACGAGAGGGATATGAAGAAGGGCATGACCAACGTGCCGTTCCCCGAAAACTATTTCCCGCACGACGATCCGAAGCTCGAACCGCTGTTCGCCTGGCGCGCCCACGCCAACCTGCTGTGGCGCAACTGGCTCAACTGGGTCTATCAGACCACGCCTTACGATTTGAGCGAAGTACCGCAGCTGCGCGAGGAGAAGCGCCTCGGCACCGACCGTTCGATCCGGCACGAGCCCGGTTCTCCGCGTGTCGACGCGTTCACGCCATTCTCGCACGATGGATACGGTGTCATTCGCGGCTGATTTCACGAAGATCGGCGAGTACTGACAAGTATTGGCGATTGTCCCACGATTGCCGCTTTTGCGCGGTGTCGTGGGCTTTTTGCGCGGTTTTTGTTGCCTGCTGCGACATCGTTTCATTTTCGCCGTCATATATTATGGTGCGATATGTTAAGTAAAACGTTTTATCAAGCAGTGTTGCAAACGATGTCTATTTTGGTGTGAATGGGGGTGAAATAGGCCGAATCGACAACGGCCGTGGTTGTGTCTAATAGTCCCCGCAACGTGCGAAACGCCGGTTTTCGCTATACGGTAGTAGGGGAAAGCTCCCGGTGCGGAATGTTGTCTAGCCACGGTCTGATAATCCTTTGCAGCCATTCGGGGCTGGTATGCGAACGCGTTTATGGGCGCGTTAACATAGAACCCGAAGGATGTTCTGGTTTGGTAACCGGAATGTCACATTCGACTCAGCTGTTGGGCTAGACTAACAGCTGACACAAGAGCAGGAGGCGTGAATGATTAGTGCATTGGGAGAGGGCATCATGACCATCGCCGATGGTCCAGAGATGCCGAGCATCAATGACTTCCTTCCCGATCCGTTTGTTTTTCAAGGCACGCCGTTCGCCATCAACCGCATCATCCTCGTTCGTATTCTTGCGACCGTCATCATGCTGCTGGTTCTCGGAATTACGGCAAGCCGTGCAAAGCTCATCCCTGGCCGTTGGCAGGGCGCAGTCGAATGGCTGATCGAGTTTGTCCGCGACAACATCGTCTATCAGGTGATGGGCGAGCTGCGTGGCAAGCGTTATGTGCCGATGATCACCACCGTGTTCTGCACGTTGCTGGTCTTCAATCTGTGCGGCATCATCCCGGGCTTCAACATCGCGGCAAGCGCGTCCATCACGCTGCCTCTGGTGTTCGCCATGTGGTGCTTCTGCCAGTACTGGATTGCCGGCATCCGTGAAAAGGGCCTTGGCCACTTCCTGAGGGACGAGATCTTCCCGAAGGGCGTTCCGGCCCCGATCTATATTCTGCTGTCCCCGATTCAGCTGCTTGAGCTGCTGATTATCCGCCCGTTCTCGTTGACGATCCGACTGTTCGCCAACATGGTTTCGGGCCACCTGATCCTTGCGTTGTGCCTCTCGGCCACGCAGTTCTTCCTCGTTGATGTGGTGAACAAGCTGATGATGCCGTTCGGCATCATCACCTTCGCGGCTGGCATGTTCATGTTCCTGTTCGAGGCGCTGGTCGCCTGCCTGCAGGCTTACATCTTCGCCATCCTGACCACCGCGTACATCAATATGAGCTATCCGGAGATCGACTGACCGCCGGCTTTTTAAGTGTTGCTTCTTGTCAAGCAATAACCAGAAAGGAAACAATCATGGATATCGTTACCCTCGCTGAGGTTGCCGGCAACCTGAACGTCGTTGGCTACGGCCTCGCCGCCATCGGCCCTGGCATCGGTCTGGGCATCCTGATCGGCAAGACCATCGAAGGCACCGCTCGCCAGCCTGAGCTCGGCAGCCGTCTGCAGACCCTCATGTTCCTGGGCCTGGCATTCGTCGAGGTGCTGGCACTGCTCGGCTTCGTGCTCGCCTTCATCAAGTAAGACTTGATCCCCAAGGTAAACACCGAAGACGCAAACGAACGTGAAAGGAGGAAGACACTATGGTGACCGCAGCTAGCGAGATGGAACTGTTCCTTCCGAAAAGCTACGACATTTTCTGGTCGTTGGTCATTCTGATCATCGTCGCCGTGTTCTTCTACAAGTTCTTCCTGCCGAAGTTCCAGGCCGTGTTCGATGAGCGCGCAGCCAAGATCGAAGGCGGCATCGCCAAGGCCGAACAGGCCCAGAAGGATGCCGACGAAGCCAAGGCGAAGTACGATGCCCAGCTGAGCAACGCACGCGTCGAGGCTTCCAAGATCCGCGACGACGCTCGCGCGGAAGCATCGCACATCATCGCCGACGCACGTACCCGTGCCGAGGCTGATGCGGCGCAGATCACCGCCACCGCCCAGCGTTCCATCGAGTCCCAGCAGCAGCAGGCTCTGGTGAGCCTGAAGGGTGAGGTCGGCGTGCTGGCAACGGCACTGGCCGGCAAGATCCTGGGCAGCAAGCTGGAAAGCGACGACGTGCAGTCGACGATGATCGACCAGATGATCGCCGAACTGGACAGCGACAAGAAGTGATCGAAACCTTCAAGAAAGGGAGGTGACCAATGCGAGGAGAAGCATCGCGTATCGCAGACCGCGTTTCGCGTGACTCGCTGGCCCCCAAGCTGCGTGACAGCGGCGAGGACGCATGGCGTATCGGGAACGAACTGTTCACGATCACCAACGTGCTCGACCACAACATCCAGCTTGAACGTGCCCTCACCGACCCGTCGCGCCCAGTCGAAGACAAGGTTGCGGTAGTCAAGACCCTCATTGGAGATGATGCCCATCCGTTGACGATGGAAATCATGTCCGATCTGGTGGCCCGCCGTTGGAGCCGCGTGTCCGACATCGCCAACGCCGCCGAGGATTTCGGTGTGGATGGCATGATGTACTACGCGGACCACACGAATGCTACTCTGCAGGTCTCCATCGAGCTTGCCCAGCTGCATTCCGCACTGCTCAACCTTCCGGTCGTACGCAGCAAGCTGTATGACGCAACCGTCCCCGCCGAAGCCCGTATCAAGCTGCTGTACAGCCTGATCGGCAATGCCGACTTCAATGTGGTGACCAAGCGTCTGGCCGAGCATGCGACCTGCAATCTGCGCAATCGCCGCTATCTGCAGACCATTCAGTGGCTGATCAACAAGTTCTCCCGTCATATGGGCGAATCGATGGTCACCGTCACCACGGCAACGCCACTGAGCAAGGAGCAGGTCAAGAAGCTCGTCGCCATCTATTCGGCGAAGACCGGCCATCCGGTGCACATCAACTCGGTGGTCGATTCGACCGTCTTGGGTGGTATGCGCATCCAGGTGGGCGACGAGGTCACCGACAACACGGTGGTCGCACAGCTGCAACATCTTCAGCGCACGGTGAAGGCGACCGCCTGACGGCACGCCACACGGTGAACAAGCCTGAAACAAGACTTGACTGAATTTAAAAACAACAATAAGGAGTGATCATGGCAGAACTTACCATTGATCCCACCACGATACGCAAGGCGCTCGATGAGTTCGTCGAGTCGTACAAGCCGTCGGACACTCCGACCCAGGAAGTCGGTTATGTCGCGACCGCTGGCGACGGCATTGCGCACGTGACGGGACTGCCTGGTTGCATGGCCAATGAGCTGCTGACGTTCGAAGACGGCACGCTCGGCCTGGCGTTCAACCTTGACGCCCGCGAAATCGGCGTGGTTATCCTCGGCGATTTCACCGGTATCGAGGAAGGCCAGGAAGTGCGTCGTACCGGCGAAGTGCTCTCCGTGCCCGTCGGCGACGGCTACCTTGGCCGCGTCGTGGACCCGCTAGGCAACCCGATTGACGGTCTTGGCGAGATCAAGACCGAAGGCCGTCGTATTCTCGAGGCCCAAGCACCTGACGTTATGCATCGTCATCCGGTTGACGAGCCGCTGTCCACCGGCCTGAAGGCCATCGACGCAATGACGCCGATCGGACGTGGCCAGCGCCAGCTCATCATCGGCGACCGCCAGACCGGTAAGACCGCTATCGCAATCGATACGATCATCAACCAGAAGCGCAACTGGGAATCCGGAGACCCGAAGAAGCAGGTCCGCTGCATCTACGTGGCCGTCGGTCAGAAGGGCTCCACCATCGCATCGGTGAAGCAGTCCCTGGAAGAGGCCGGCGCTATGGAGTACACGACCATTGTG
>USCN01000099.1 GCA_900553165.1 uncultured Collinsella sp. | reverse complement strand
CTGGAGCAGCTCGTCGGGAATCTTCGCCTTGCTGTCGGCCACCGCAACCGTGTAGCACGTCCCTGTGGTCGACTTGGCGAAATGCACCTGCTCGCAGCCGACAACCTCGACCTCGCGCCCGGTGTCCCACTGCCACAGCTCGCCGTCAAGCACCTGCAATGCCGCCATCACTCATCACCTTCCTCATCCTCGTCGTCCTCGTCGTCGTTGTCCTCTTTGGCGCCCTTCGCGTTCGCCGCCAGGGCGGGCGGCAGCGCTGCCATGCGCTCCTCCTGCTCCCGCTGCTTGCGCTCCAAAATCTTCGCCCTCTCGTCGGGCGTGATGTTCGGCAGCTTTCGCAGGATCGTCTCGTCGTCCAGATACTCGGCCTCCAGGCACACGGTCTCGACCTGCTCTTTGGTGTTGCCGATGCGAGTGTGCGTGAACACGGGCGTGTCCTCGATGCCCTGCAACGCAAGGATGTCCATGATACCCTCGCGGATGTGGCGCTCAAACTCGGCAGCCTCCTCGTCCATCGGCTGGTATGCCGCGTCGATATGGTCGTTGGTCGCCCCCGCCGCGATGGTGTGGACGTCCAGCGCGCCGAAGTCCTCGTAGATGTCGGCCTTGATCTGCGCCAGCGTCTCCTTGCGGCCCTCGACGGGCACCTCCTGCGTGTACGGCGTCACGGACTGCCCCTGCTCGGCGTCGACCTCGGCCACGTGCGTCAGCTTGAGCTTCGCCCGCCACAGGTCGAGGTCCCTGTCGTCCATGCCGCCGGCTCCGTTGATGAGCCAGTAGATCTGTGCGCAGTCGCGCGTGTCGTTCACCAGGCCGCTCTTGATGAGGTCGTAGGCGTCGATGCTCTCGCGCATGCCGACGAGCGTGCTCTGGTGCGCATCGCTGCCCCAGACCGCCACGATGGGCAGGCGGGAGTAGTTCTCCGCATCGACGGCAAGCTTCATCCCGTCCGCCGGTATCTCCCGATACGTGACCTTGTATGCACGCTTGGCCTCGGCCACCTCGAAGTCGAAGCCGCTGCCGCCCGACACCATCTCCGTGTAGCCGTCCTGCTCGTAGAGGGTCGCGTGCCACGGGTGGTCGGAGTCGAGCCGCCAGAACCTCACGCCGGCGTATAGCGCCCCCGAGTACTCGTCCCACACCGGACAGAACTCGTCGGCGGTGAACACGTCGATGTGGTCGAGGTTCCAGAACGGGAACGACACACCGTGGATGAGCGCCTTGAGCCCCATCTCCATGACGTCGTCGTCGAAGCGGTCGCCAAGCCCCTCCTTGGTCGTGTCCTTGCCGCCCGCCGAGACGTCCACGAAGCTCACGCCCTTACCGAGCGAGTACGTGCAGCGCTGGACGTTCAGGCGCTTGAACAGGTTACTCGCCAGCCTCAGCTTCGAGGCCGTGAAGTCCTCGGCCTCGGCACCGGAGCACGAGTAGATCTTCTGCACGAAACGGTTGATCGTGACGTTGTGCTGTCGGTAGTACTCGTTCGCGGTGACGGCGTTGCGGTACATCTCGCTCGACATGTGCCGCTCGATGGCATCGGCCGCGAACGCCGTCGCCGACGCCGCCGCCTTGAGGTCGCCATCTGTCACCAAAGGACCCTTAGACAAAGCCGCTACCTCCGTTCAAAGAATGGGTTTACCTGCCGTTTCGCAGGCTTGTACATGCGCATGGTCGCCACCCCGTAACGGAGTGCGTCGCAGCTGTGGTCCTCGACCTTGACGGGCTTGTCGCCGTCGGCCTTGGCGTCCCAGCAGTAGCCGCCGAGCTCGCCTATCAGCCCCGTGCAGGTGTCGGAGATGCGCACCGTGCCGTTGCCCAGGCACACGTCCGTCTCGCGTATGCCGTCCGCCACGTCGTTGCGGGCATTCTTGGTCTTGAACCCGGCCTGCCGCATCGCGGCGATGAAGCTCGTGGCGCTCGGGTCGATGATGAACTTGGGCGGCCTGCTCAGCCCGCGCACGAAATCGGCCATGTCGGCCACGTAGTCGGCGTCCGTCTTCTGGTGCCCCGTGTCGCGGCCCGAGTAGCGGTACTCGTCCACCACGTGCCACACCTTGCCGTCAAACGCCCACAGCAGCGCCGCGAAGGCGTTCTGCGTGCCGTAGTCGCAAGACACCGCGTACTTGACGGCGCCGCCCGTATACCGGCTCTCGAGTGCGCCCTCCCACCCGGGGTAGACCAGGCCCTCGGCCAGCGTCCACTTGCCCAAGATGTAGCGGTCGTAGTACACGCCGCTGCCGTAGTCCTTGATGAGGGCCTCGATGACATCCGGTGCCAGCGCGCCGTCCCAGATCGTGTAGTCCTGCCTGTAGATGTCGCTGTCGCCGTCGAGGAACCGCTTGAACCAGTGGTTGGGGCTGTCGGGGTTGCAGGTGCCGTCGAAGCGGCTGTGCTCGCAGCGCAGGCGGCTCTTGAGCATCTGGAACACGTCTTCGCTCCACGTGGCGACCTCGTCGCCGTAGACCCACTCGAACGTGGCGCCCTGAATCTTGGATACGCTCGTCTTCTTATCCGCCCCGAGGCAGTAGACCTTGCGGCCGAATATCTGGGCCGTGTTGTCCCGCCCGATCTGGCTGACGACGTCTTCGCTGTAGAGTGAGCGCATCGGCTCGAGGATGTTGCGCTCGAGCGTCGAGCGGGTGTTCCCGATCATCACCGCCAGCCCCTCGCCCCTCATGGCGAGAAGCCTCTGCGGTATGGTCACGGCTATGTCGACGTAGCTCTTGCCCGAGCCCGTCGCCCCGCACTTCACGTTGTAGCGGTGCGTGCAGTTGGCGAGGTACTCGCGCTGCATCCTCGTGAGCGGCATCGGCTACTCGTCCCCGCCGATTGAGGACGGCACGGACAGCACCAGCTCCTTGGCGGCCTTGAGCACCGCCGTGTCGGTGGTATCCATGATGCGCTGCGCCTTGGCGTACTCCTGCGGGTACTTGCGCTCCAAAAGCCACGCCGCCGCCTGCCAGCTGTCGCCGCTCGCGTCCATGATGCGGCCCACGAGCGCCGCCTTGCGCTCGACCTCGCCCTTTTTCATGGCTTGACACAGTTGACGTTGATTGTCAGTTCTGGGGTGGTTGATCCAGCGGCTGTATGTCTCGGGGGCCACCCCGAGATATGCGGCGATGTCCTTGTCGGTCATGCCGACGCGGCACAGGCGGAGGGCATCCTCGATGCCCTCCTTGGTCAGTTTTTCACGCCCTTTTCCCGCCACAAAATCACGTTTCCGCTGTTAGATAGCCCTATGGAAACGCGAACGTTCCCACCTTTTTACGCACGTGGACAAGCGCGTGCGTTTGCCCACGAGCGTAAAAAGTGGGTAACGTTTAAAGAAAAGGCCCCGGTTTCCCGGGGCCTTTCGGCTATTCGACCTTCTTCCTGTGCGCGGCCTGACGTATGCGGTTGCTCTCAGCCTCCTCCTCGAGCCGCCTCTTCCGCTCCGCCAGATAGCACCCCTTGCACAGTCTCCACTTCTTCGCCTGCGCCGAAGTGTCGAACACGGGCCGCGCGTCGCACGCGATGCACAGACCGTCCGTTCCGGTCGAGAAGCGCCCGTACCGCTGCCGAGCGTGCCTCACGGCGCTCGGCGTCACCCTGAGGTCCGCCGCGATCTCCGCCGCCGTCCGCTCCGGGTGCGCCTGCATCCTCCTTATCATCTCGTCCGTCCAAAGAACGTAAGAGGGGCGCCCCTTACGGAGCGCCCACTCGTCCCTCAACGGATGTGTTGACTTTGTAGATGGGCCTTTTGGCCCATCTCCCGCCGGCGTCCTGCACGCCATTCGCATACCCCCTAAAGCTCGCCCGCCACGGCAGAACCTTATCAGGCGCCGGGGACCAACTCACCGACGACGCTCGATCTTCTCCCCGCACTTCGGGCAGTGAACAGGCTCAAAGGCCAGCATGTCTCCGAAGCCGATGTACTCCCAGAGCTGCCCGCTCCAATCGCAGCTTGAGCAGTGGAAGTAGCCGTCGGCCATCCGCTTGCCAGGGATGAACGGATCCTGCTTGTGCTCGACAAGGTCGTGGCACATCGGACGGTCGATTAGATCTGCGAGGGCCGCGTACGTCTCGTTCTCAACCTCGTGGCTGAACTTGCCGGCCACCTCGACACCGACAGAGTTTGCAATCACGTCGAGTGAATCAACGTGGCAGTATGCCCCGGTCGATGCTTCACGCAACTCGGTTACCGCTCGCCTGCGCTTCTTGTCGCTAATCATCGTCTCCCCCTTCCGGGTCGATGAGGTCGGCGAGCTTATCGAGGACAACATCGAAGTCGTGGTAGTCCTCGAAGCCGACCACCACCTCGGCAAGCTCGTCGAAGAACTGCTCCTTGTACTGGATGGAGTGGCCGATGGTCAGGTATCGCAGGTTCTCAGCTACCTCGCGGCGCTGCTCATTGCTAATCCTCATACAGCACCTCAAGCCCGTACGCGACGGCGGCATCATGTTCGATGCGGCATCCGCGTGCGTTCTGCCAGCCTTTGCAGAAGTAGGCCGCATGGCACAGGCTCATGTTCTCGAGCGACTTGGCGAGGTAGCACAGCGGGACCTGCACCACGCCGCGCTCCTCCATGGCCTCGTCGCTGTACCACTCGTCGGTGAACAGGGTGTTTACGAACTCGTAGCCCATCTCGCGCAGCTTGGCGTGCGCCTTGTCCCTCGTCTCCGCGATTTCCTCGTCTGTCTTACCAGCCATAGGCTGCGAAATCATCGCTCGCTTATTCACTTGTCATCATCCTCAAATTGGTACTCATTCGTCCATCTTCTCCAGCTTGCGGCCGCAGAACGGGCAGAAACTGATCGGGATGCTCCAGCTTCCATAGTTGTCATGAGGGTGGTCGACTATGATCACCGGGTATCCGTTGAGCATCCAGCGGATGAGAATCTCGTCCGGACCGCCCTCGGCGGCATCGAGGCCGTCGTAGCCTCTGCAGTAGTCGCACATCAGTCCTCACCCCTCAGCTTGCGGATGCGATCCTTGATGTCCTTTAGCGCATACGAGTCACCATGACATGGGCCGTCGCCGTCCAAGATGCATTTGAAACACACTCCGGACGGGTTGTGGTACGAACAAAGGCCGTCCGCCTCGATGCACCTGTCCAAGTCATCCTCCAATTTCTCCCATGTGTCGGGCTCGGGCGTGGTGAGGTACACGAGTGCTGGGTCGAGCGCAAATCCACGGTCGGTAATCGCACGCCATTTGTTCGACCATCCGTCACTCAAATCAAAGTCCGTGGTGAATGTCCAGCGCACGATGCTATATACGTTCCCGTCACGGTTGAACAGCGCCACGGTATCAAGCGGAATCTCGCGGCCCTCGGCATCCTTGGGCAATTCGACGCTCATCACTCAACCTCCTCGTAGTCGCGGCACTCGCCGCACTCGTCCTCGCAGTACAGCAGGTTCCCCGTGAGCCACGCCGCGGCCCACTTCGCCAGGCGCCAGCGCCCCTCCTTGCGGTCGGGCGCCTCCGTGTCGTAGGCGCGCTCGAACTCGAG
>USCN01000098.1 GCA_900553165.1 uncultured Collinsella sp. | reverse complement strand
GCGTCGTGCCGGTGTCGAGGCCCACGTCGTTGTATCCCACGTGGCAGTAATACTGCGCACCGTCATCGTCTGCGGTCAGGTCAATCTCGAGCTTTGAGGCCGTTCCAGCCGCGAGGTTGCCATCGGCACCCACGAGCTTAAACTCTGTCTCGCCGCGGGCCTTGCGGTACCACATATAGGTCGGTGCCAGCCCTGTTTCGCTATCGTCGGCACCGAGTTGCTTCACATGGCCAATCGCCGAGAGCGTCAGGTGGCTTCCCGCCGTGCGCTCAACCGAAGAGTCGTATCCAAGATCCGACCCCTCCGCAGCATCCGCCGCAGGTCCGCTCACGGTCATCGTCATGCCATCGGGCATGGTCTTGACCGTGATGATTGCCGAGCGAATACCTGTTTCGGTCGTGGATCCATTCTTAACGGCGGCGATGGCGAATCGATACTCCGTATTGGGCTGCAGCCCATCCCACTTGAGCGAGGTCTGCGTGTTGTCGGCAATCTTCCAGCTATTGACGACCGCATCCGCCGCATTGCTCTGCAGCATGCCCACGCCGTAGCTAAAGCCACTCTTGTTTGCGAGTACATCGTCCCAGCTAAACGTAACGCTGGTCGAATCGACGGCGTTTGCCGTAAAGCCCGTCACGGCCGGCGCGTCGGGCATCTCGACGTCCTTAACGTCATAGCCCACGATCCAGAACTGGTCGGTGTCCTTGGTGCCGAGCTTGTCGCCCGAGTCTGCCTCGAACTTGTCGACATCCACCGCGTTGACGCCCAGACGCCACACAAAACCGTACTTGCCCTGCGCGGCCTCGGGCAGGTTGTCGACGGTGCCGCCGTATTCGGTCGATTCACTCGAGGAGTTACCCGTAGTAAAGCCGGCGTTGGCACCAAAGCACAGACCGCCAAACAACTCGTGCTTTGCGAGCTTCGCGCCCATGACAACGCTGCCGTTCAGCGTCAAGCCGAGCTCGAGCTCCTGCTCCTTGCCCTCCTCGACTTCGATGGTCTGCTCAATGCTCGCCCCCGACTGCGCGGCGGCGCCGTTAAACCCATCGTGCGTGTAGGCGCGCGTTACGCCAGGCTTGCCCAGGCCAAAGGAATCCCCAACGGGAGTCTCGCCGTTGAGCGTCGTTTGATAGGTTCCGGGTTCTCCCGACCGGTTGGTCAAAAAGTAGCTGAGCGGCGTCATATTGTGCTGTTTGGCAATGCGGTCATAGGCCTCGACATTAACGACCGAGGTCTGCGCGCCGAGCGACACGGGCGCCGCCATCACGCCCTTGCCACCAGTTTCCTCATTTTCGATCTCATACTCGTAATAGACCATCGGAATCGTGTAGAGCACGGCCTTGTCACCCTCGCCGGCATGCGACTCATAGCTTACGCTTGCGCTGACCGTGCGCTCGCTCCGGTAGTCATAGCATCCCTCGGCGGCAAAATCGACTGAAGCATTCATCGCGACCAGGGGCGGACCGGTCTGCACCTCGACGGCAACGCCCAACTCGGCGCCAATGGTATAGCCCTGGGATGTCCCCGTGCCCTTTTCCTCTCCGTATGACGTGCCGCCCAACACCAGATAGCCGTATGCCTGCTCCAGATCCTCAACATAGGGCGCATCCTGCAGCACGGCAAGCACGCGCGGGTTGGTATAGACCTTGTAGCGGTCCTTGTACGTGATCTTGACGCTGTCGTTGTCGACATCGGGCAGCGAGAGCGAGATAAATGTGCCGTAGGTAGTGCCGCGACGGTTGCTCTCGCTAATCACCTGCTCCTCGCCGCGGCGCACCTTTCCGTTCTCGTCGAGCGAAAAATGCGAGGCGGTCATCCAATAGTAGTCATCGTTCTTGCGCAGGTCCTCGTCGCGGTGCTTGCCCACCACGGCGATAAAGCTCTCGTTATAGCGGTCCGAACCCGAGACGCTGCCCGCCTTGACGTCGCTGATCCACACCTGCTCTATACCCTTGTGGTCATGCTTGTTGCTGCTGTTGTATTGCTGACCGCTCATGCTCATGGTTCCGACCATGGACCCCAAGCCCTGAGCCCCGCTCTGTGCCGTGTTGCAGGCAAAGTCGCGGAACACATCGCCGCCCACGAGCACCTCGTCGACCGCCAGCTGCTCGGACAGGCCGTCAAGGTTGGCAGTGGCAAGGGCAATAGGCGCCAAGGTGCACGGATAGCGCTTATCCTGAGCGCTATCCTTCCATGCGCTGTTGGGCACATGCATCAGCCCATAGGAGGCGAGGAGCCCGTCTCTGTATTCCTTGCAATCGGAAAGCTTGAACTCGCCAGACTCCGAGTCAAAATACGCGTAGCGGTACAGCGCGCCGTACAGCCCCTTGCTGCCGTCAGAAGCGCCGTAATCAAAAGCGCTGCGTTGCCAGTCATAGCCCGCAAGAATAAGGCCCGTGACGGTTTCACCCGTCTTCTTTCCTTCTTCATCGTAGGCGGCAAACGTGCCGAACGTCGCATTCGCAGCGACCATGGTCTTGCCGTTCGCGGAGAGGGAGATTGCGCCCGCGTCGCCCAGAGCATCGACATGGACGAGCGCACCCTTGGATGCATCCCACGAAAACAGCTCGCAATGCGTCGACTTATCAATATTCTTCTTGCCGTAGGGTGCCGAGACCACGATGGCGAGGTCATCGCAAAAATCGCGATCGAGGTCGCCGGCCGCTAGCGAAACGACAGGAGCTGACTGAAGCTGCGTCCAGGAGTCGTTCCCGCCCTTGTTGTGCGTGGTGTAGTCCGCGGCGTTACCGGCATCGATCTTGACGACGCTTTGCTTCCAGTTGCCGCCCTCCAAGTCATACATGTCGACTACAGCCTTGCGCACGCCGTTCTCGTCGACATAGCAGCCCGCGTAGACAAAAAGCTCGTCGACGCCGTCGCCATCGACATCGCCCGCCTCGACATCAAAGACGGCGTCGTGCTCTTGCAGGTAACCGGCATCCAGGTACTTAAAACGGCCTTCGTACATCATATTAGTGTTGACCGTCACCGGCAGGTGTGTGTCGAGAGTGCGCGTACGCCCGTTGCTAAACGAGTAGAGGACCAGCTCAACCTTTCCGGCGTATGACTTGCCGTCAATCGTCGTGGAGGAACTGTCGCCGTAGGCACGGAGCTCGGCAACGCGGCTCTTTTTGCCCGTGCTGGCGTCGCTGCAGAACTCAACACTCGTGGCGTGAATGCCCGAGAAACCGTTGTTGTCGTTGGCGAGTACTGTTGAGGACTCATTGTTGCTTAGGTACGACCAGGTGCCGCCACCGTAGTCGCTATGCTTGTAGAGATCGCTGTTCGTATCGAAGTTGTTAACGTTTTGCCAGAACTTTGCGGCGCCCCACACACTTCCATAGCCATCGGTGAGTTTGCTGCTGCCGCCAATGTCACCGCGCTCGACGTTCTCGAGCTTGTCGCGCAGAGTGTAGCGATTGCCATGGCTACCGTTAGCTGCCATATAGACCTCGCTGCGCGTGGCAAACGTCGTGGGGGTATCAGTGGAATAGGGGCCAACGGTATCGGCCGGAATGTCCTCGCTCGTGCCCAGACCCAGGGCTTGATAATCCTGCTCGGTCATATCGGTGATTGCAGGCGCGTCTGCCGCCTGGGCAACCTGGGGCGTGGCCGTGAAGCAGGCGACGCTCGTGGCGATCAACGCAGCAAGCGCCGCCGTCCCAACAAGCGGGATTTTCGACAGCCTACGGATACGGGGATGTGGAACGTACATGAGGGACCTCGCTTTACTCGAGTGGAGTGGACTCATTTTTGCAAATGATACGTCCGATGCCCGATATCACGTGTCTCATTTTCGCCAACGGCGTGTCTCATTTTTGAGAATCCGAGATGCCGCGGAAATCTTATCCCAGCTCAAAGGCCATTTCTGGGATGTATTTTCCGTCGAGTGCCTCATCGGGAAACTGCATCCCATTTCAAGCGTCGATTCTGGGACGCATTTTCCCCTTAGACCCTCAACCGGAAACCGCATCCCACTTTGAGCGCAAATTCCGGGATGCATGGTCCCACTTTGGACGCATCCGGGCACGGAACCATCGACCTATCAGGCCTCCCATCAATAAAGAGGCGTCCTCCCGGACGGCGGGGCACGAAGTTCATCGCGAGTTCCGCACGCAAAGAAGGCCACTTAATGTGGCCTTCGTCTTGCGCAGGACTGTAGAGCAGGGAACTTCGTGCCCCGACGCCCGGGAGGACGTTTCATTTAGAAAGATGGACCGACCGCCGTCAGCGATGGGAGCTACTCCCCCAGCACGGCCTTTTTGGCGGCTGCAGCCATGTTGTCCAGATCTTCCTTGGTGGGGTGATCCTTTGCGGCAACCCAGTTGTCGAGCAGCATCTTATAGCGCGCGTTGTCGGGATCTTGCTCGAGCATGGCCTCGTAGCGCTGCTTGACCGCGGGGCCCATCTTGCCCTGGCACATCGCCCAGCCCGCAAGCTCGGCATCCCCAGCCAAATTGGAAGTTACGCGGTCGATAATCTGCTGGTAATAGCTCTGATCGGCCCCAAAGCCGCAGGTGCCAAACAGGAAGACGCGCTTGCCGTGCAAAGCGGAGAGCAACGCCGCGACCGAAGGCGTGCACGCGCCCTTGTCGCACCAAAAACCGACGAGCACCGTGTCGGCCGCGCAGGCGCCCTGCGCCTCGAGCGCAACCTGATCTGCATCCGCATCGTCGCTCAACGCCGCGGCATGGACAAACTCAACACCCGCAGCCTGCAGCGTACGCTTGATCGCACCCGAAACCATCCTGGTATTACCGCTCTTGCTGTTAACCACCAAAGAGCACGTCATAGTCACGTTGCCTCGTATCCCCCAAAACTAAAGCCACTAATGCAATTTATTAGATGAATATCTTAGTACTAACAACGCAGATGTAAACCATCTGCCGCTAATCGGTGGCCCCTACTGGGCAAACTGGCTGCGGTAGAGTTCGGCGTAGAAGCCGCCTGCCGCTAGCAGCTCGTCGTGCGTGCCGCGCTCGATAATCTGGCCGTCGCGCATCACCAGAATGCAGTCGGCGTTGCGGATGGTGCTCAGGCGGTGCGCCACGACAAAGCTTGTGCGACCGGCCATGAGCTCGTCGAATGCCGCCTGCACCTGCAGCTCGGTGCGGGTATCGATGCTCGAGGTCGCCTCGTCCAGCAGCAAGATAGCCGGGTCGGTGAGCATGACGCGCGCGATGCACAGCAGCTGTTTTTGACCCTGGCTAAACGTGCCGCCGTCCTCGCCGATGACCGTATCGTAGCCGCCTGGCAGCTGCACGATAAACTTGTGCGCATGCGCGCGCTTGGCAGCTTCGATAACCTGCTCGCGCGTGGCGTCAGGACAGCCGTAGGCGATGTTTTCCGCCACCGTGCCCTCGAACAGCCAAGTGTCCTGCAGCACCATGCCAAAGGCACGGCGCAGGCTTGCGCGCGTGTAGTCACGCGAAGACCTGCCATCGACCGCAATGCGACCGGCATCGATATCGTAAAAACGCAGTAGCAAATTGATGAGCGTCGTCTTGCCACAGCCCGTGGGGCCAACGAGGGCAAAGCGCATGCCGGGCTTAGCCTCGATGCAGATGTCCTGCAGCAGCTTGCGGTCGGGCACGTAGCTAAAGTCCACATGCTCAAAGGCGACCTCGCCC
>USCN01000097.1 GCA_900553165.1 uncultured Collinsella sp. | reverse complement strand
GGCAGATGCCCGCATCATCACCGCGCGCGACCTGTTTGTGACCGAGTCCGCACTCACCGGCGAGAGCGAGGCCGTCGAGAAGACCGCTGCCATCACCGTCGTCGAGGGCGCCGACGGCTCCGCACTGCCGCTCTCTGCCTGCAAGAACATCGTCTTTACCGGCACCTCCGTGCAAAACGGCACCGCCGTGGCGCTTGTCGTTGCCACCGGCTCGGACACCTACCTGGGCGGCATCGCCAAGATGCTCAACGGGCGCGGCGAAAAGAGTGCGTTTGACCGCGGCGTCTCGAACGTCTCCATGTTGCTCGTACGCCTCATGCTCGTTATGGCGCCGGCCGTCTTTGCCATCAACGCCGCCACCAAGGGCAACGTCATCGACGCGCTGCTGTTCGCCACGAGCGTGGCCGTGGGCATCACGCCGCAAATGCTTCCCGTCATCGTGACCACGAGCCTATCGCAGGGCGCCAAGGACCTCGCCCGTCGCCAGGTTATCGTCAAGGAGCTGCCGGCGATTCAAAACCTCGGCGCGATGGACGTCCTGTGCTGCGACAAGACCGGCACCCTCACCGAAGACCGCATCGTGCTCGAGCGCTATCTCAACACCGATGGCAACGAGGACGCACGCGTGCTGCGCCATGCGTTTTTGAACAGCTTCTTCCAGACCGGCCTCAAAAACCTTATCGACCTGGCCGTAATTGACCGTGCCGACGTGACGCCCTCGACCGTCGTACCAGATTCCATGCTGGGCCAGAGCCTGCGCGACCGCTACACCAAGGTCGACGAGGTGCCCTTCGATTTCTCGCGCCGTCGCCTGAGCGTAGTTGTAGCCGACGCCCAAGGCAAAACCCAGATGGTCACCAAGGGCGCTGCCGAAGAGATGCTCGAGATCTGCTCCTTTGTCGAAGTCGATGGCATCACCCAGCCGCTCACCGAAGATAAGCTCGCCCAGATTCACAAGCAGGTCGCCGGACTCAACGCCGAGGGCCTGCGTGTGATTGCCGTGGCGCAGAAGACCGATCCGCGCTGCGTGGGCGAGTTTGGCATCGCCGACGAGTGCGACATGGTGCTGATGGGCTTTTTGGCCTTCCTCGATCCGCCCAAGGCGAGTGCCGCGGGCGCCGTCGCCACGCTCGAGGCCAGGGGCGTGGCGGTCAAGGTCCTGACCGGTGACAACGACCGCGTCGCCGCCACCGTCTGCGAGCAGATCGGTATCGGCGCGAGCAACGTCTTGCTCGGCTCCGAGATCGATGCGCTCGATGACGCCGAACTGGCCGAGCGCGCCGAGAACACCCATCTCTTTGCCAAGCTCTCGCCACTGCAGAAGGCGCGCCTGGTGCGCGTCATGCGCGAGCTGCTCGGCCACACCGTGGGCTTTATGGGCGATGGCATCAACGACGCCGCCGCCATGCGCGCGAGCGACTGCGGCATCTCGGTCGATTCGGCCGCCGACATTGCCAAGGAATCCGCCAATATCATCTTGCTTCAGAAGGACCTGGGCGTGCTCGAGCGCGGCATCATCGAAGGCCGTCGCACCTACGGCAACCTGCTCAAGTACCTCAAGACCACGGTGAGTTCCAACTTTGGCAACGTGCTATCCGTGACCGTCGCGAGTCTGTTCTTGCCGTTTTTGCCCATGAGCGCTCTGCAGCTGGTGCTGCTGTCGCTGGTCTACGAGATCGTGTGCATCGCGCTGCCGTGGGACACCGTCGACGACGACTGGACTGCCCGCCCGCGCGCCTGGGATGCCGCGTCCATCAAGGGCTTTATGCTCGAGCTGGGCCCCGTGAGCTCTCTGTTTGACATCGTGACCTTCGCCGCGCTCTTCTTTGTGGTGTGCCCCGCCGCCGTGGGCGCAAGCTGGTCCGAGCTTGCCGCCGCGAGCGACGTCTCGGGTATGGCGATCTTTGCGGCGCTCTTCCAGAGCGGCTGGTTTGTCGAGTCCATGTGGTCGCAGACGCTCGTGGTCCACATGCTGCGCTCCCCGCGCCTGCCAAGCCCGCGCGACCACGCCGCGCCGGCACTGTGCGCTCTCACCGTGCTAGGCCTGGCGCTTGTCACCTGGCTGCCGGCAAGCCCCATCGCCGATGCACTCGGCCTTACGACGCTGCCCGCGAGCTTTTTCGCGCTGCTCATCGGCATCGTTGCCGCCTACATCGCGCTCACCCAGCTGGCAAAGCGCCGCTACATCGCCCGCCACGGCGAGCTGCTGTAGCAAGCAGACGGAAACACCCCGCCAGCTGCCGACGTCGACGCCGCAGCCTATCCCCTCAGCAGTTGCGGTGAAATAGTTCCTGTTTAAAGTCCCACGACCTTGATTTAGGGACTATTCCACCGCAACTTATTGGGGGATTAGCTAGTCTTGGGGTGTCCAGGACCAGAAGAAGTTGATGAGGGCTACGCGCGAGGAGGCACCGGTCTTTTTGTTGATCGAAGCGATGTGGCGATAGAGCGTGGAGCGCGAAAGGAAGAGTGCCGCTGCCACGTCCTGCACGCTGTCGTCCGAAACGACCAGTGCCTCCAGAACATCGCGCTCGCGCTTGGTGAGCCCAAAGGCGGCAACGAAGCCATCGAGCCGATCGTCAAACGAAAGTTCCGGCGCCTCCAGGGGCACCGTGTCGGCCTGGCCGGGCTCACAGCTCACGCCAAGATCGTCGGTGGCAAGCGCCAGCCCGCCGTGCGTCGCCTCGCCCTCACCGTCTTGTCCAAACTGTCCTAACAGCGAAATCGCGATGCCGACAAACAGCACGAGCACGACGCTCACTGCCGCCAGCACGTTTTGACTCGAGATAATCGCCACCGCCGGAGCCGTCACGAGTATCGAGCAAACATTGTTGATAACACGGCCCATGCACGGCCACAGATACGCCCAGCGGGCATACATCGAAATCGCGGCGAACTTCGCGGTGAAGAACACCACGAAAAAGCCCGTGCCAAGGTAAAAGATAATCGTGGCGAGAAGCGTGTTGCCACCGTTGCCATCGGTGATAAGCACAAAGAACGAGAGCGTGGACAGCATGGCGGCGCACGTCATGATGATATTCATATACGAACGCCCACGCAGGTCATACAGGACGCCGGCGGCAAGGGCGCTCACAACCAGCAACAAGCGCGGCCAGTCGCCCAGATCGATAGCGCCAGCGGTATGCGAGGTCGTAAGGCCGGCATTGAGGGCTGCGAACACGCCGGTGAGGCAAGCGGTCGCCACCGTCAGACGCACCACGGCACCCTGAAAGGCCGCCTTTGCCTCGGGGTCATCGTGCCACCTGGCACCACGCTCCGACGCATCGACCGATAGCTCGGCAATCTCGACCTCGAACTCGAGCGCAGGCTCATCACGCAATTTAGCGCGGCGGGCACCGTGAAGCAGCCCCACCAGCGCAATCGCGCAGGCAATGAGAACAGACTGCTGGGGAATGCCCGCAGGCATCACCATATGGTTGAGCACCTGCACCAAAATGCCCGCAGCATAGGAAACCGCCACGGCACGCGCCAGGCAGGGCGTCTGCGCAAAACGCCGCGCAAGATTGGCATGGGCGGTCGATCCGCAATAGCCCAGGGCGCAGCACGCCACCAGGCCGCCGGCAATTACCACCTCAAACCGCACTGCCATAATCATCAGCAGCAACGCCGATACCAACAGCACGCCTGTAATATCGCTCGTCGCATCAATCGCCTGGGGATGGCGATAGTACAGAAATGGGCGCACGAAAAAGCCAATCACGCTCGCGCCGACAACGATGCTCTCGTAGATGACGACCTCACTCGATGGCACGAACTCGGCTATGCGCACATCAAAGAGATACTCGCACGCCAAAAACGTGAAGAAGAACAGCGCCAGGCATATAATCTCCCGAATGCCCCGACGCAAATATGCGGTTGTGTCTCCCATGCCCCTCATGGTTAACCCCCGGCCGCTCAATTGTCTGGAATTCTATTTTAATAAAGAACCAGTCTCAATATCGAAACCAAGCTCGAAATGCTGCAAATTTGACCCCAGCCGTCCACATCACGCCGCGATTTTGAGCCGCATGGACCAGAAGGGACACGCGCGACCTCTAGCTCGGCAAGGAGTGTCTCCAACTACCGCTCATTTAAGTACGTCCCCAATGAGTGCGACGGAATGGCTCCCCCTTGGCAGTTTAGAGCTGTCATGCAGGAACCATTCCGCCGCAACCTCATGAAAGGGACTGGGTTGTAAATGTTGGAGAAGAGCCGTTAGCGCCCGGGGGCCAGGATCACCAGCGCGTCGTGCTCAAAGGGATGCTGAGCCACGCGCACGGTGCCGTCACCGTTGTCGCGGACGGGCAGCTTGGCGATGCGCTTGTCCTCCATGTCGAGGCCCGTCGCCGTCCAGCCGCGCGCACCGTCAAGCTTAAACTTGAGCGCCGTGGTGCGCGGCAGGTACGTGACGACACGATCGCCGACGCGCGCCACACGAATGGCCTCGCGCGCGTCGTCGAGAAGCTCCTGCGCCGGAACCACGGCAAGTGCGTCATCGCCAGCCGTAGCACCCATCCCGGCAAGCACATGCTCGATCGCGCCAAAGTCCCAAACGCCCGCAAACTGCAGGCACTCCTGCCAGCGGAACGGCATATCGAAGCCCTCGCCCAGCACCGAGCCCTGGCTTTTGCTGGTCTGCCAGTTCCAAACACCGTGCGCGCCATAGGTCACGCCGGCGCTCGCGCCGGCAAGGATCGACGACCACACGCTCGCGCGACAATCCTGCGCGGTGAAGCGCCAGTACACGTTGCGCGAGGCACCCATCTGCTCGTAACAGGGCTCGGAGTTGACCATCGGCTTTTTGGGATAGTTGGCGATAAAGTCCTGCGGCAGGCGCCATGCCTCGGGCTGGCCCTCGTAGTTGTGGCCGGGCTGGAACATGTAAAAGTCCAGACGGTCCAGGTACTGTGATGGAATGGTGCGGTTGCCGCGGTTGATATGCATGGTGCGCAACGCCTCGGGAGCGCGCTTAACGACTTCGTCGAGGGCATCCTCGTAATAGGCGATCGCCTCGTCGCTGGTAAAGTCGGTATCGCCCGCCACCACGTAGACGGGGTCAAACTCGCCCAGGTTCTCGACGACGCGGGCAACGTGGGCACGGACCTCCTCGCGCGGCATAACCTCGGCACCGCAACGCTCGGCAATCTTGGCGCCCCAGGTACCGGGCACGTAGTTGCACCACATAAGCACGAGTGCCGGACGAATGCCGTGCTCGACGGCAGCGCGGCACATGGCAGCAGCGCGGTCCCAGTACGCCTGGTTGGGACGGGACCAATCAAAATGCACGCCGTCCTCGCTGGCATAGGGCCAAATGCCCAAATCGGGGCAGCAGCGATCCCACTGCGGCAGCGTGTTGATCTGCAGCACGTTCATGCCCTGCTCGGCGCGGCGGGTCAGATAGTAGTCCCAATCGGCCTCGGCGATGCTCGTAAACGCGCTCCAACACGTATCGGCAAACCAAAAGAACGGTTTGCCCTCGCACAAAAAGCCGTCCTGACGACCGTTAACGGTCAGCTTTCCCAAACTCATCTGCATGTCCTTTCGTTTGATAAAGGAGTTGCGAACCGGCAGATTCTTTCGCGGTAACCCCGCGCGAAAGCCCCTGGCGCTTAGCAAGCCCCGGCGAGTGGGATCCGCGCGCCCCCAATCAGTCTCCCTTGTAAGAAGGGCCCCGCCGGGCTTGCGCCTGACGGGGCCCTGTC
>USCN01000096.1 GCA_900553165.1 uncultured Collinsella sp. | reverse complement strand
CACGGGCATCGAGGCCCACAAAGTCGTTGGCGTGCACGCAACGCAATGCCTCGGCAGCCAGTTCGCGATCCCCACAGGCCGCGAGCAGCTCCTTAAACGGACGCACGCTACCTGCGATAATGCGCGCATCGGGCAGTGCCAGCTTGCGCACGGCCTCGGCCACCAGCGAGACGATCTCGACATCGCCCGTGGTATCGCCCGCACCGATAAGCTCAAAGCCCAGCTGCGTAAACTGACGCGAGCCACCGGCATTGCGCTGACACTCGCGGACCACCGGCGCCTCATAGCGCAGGCGCAGCGGCAGATCGGCCGCGCGCATGCGAGTCGAAACCAGGCGAACGATCGGCAGCGTGTTGTCGGGACGGACCACCAGCAGGCGACCGTTGTCATCAAAAAGCTTGAACGGCGTGTCCGCGATGCGGCCGCCTTCCTCGAGTGAGCCCTTGTCCTCGAGCAGTGGCGTCTCGACCGGCAGGTAATGATGCTCCCTAAAGCAGCCCTTCACCGTACATGCGATCTCCTCGCGCGCCTGAGCCTCCTCGGGCAATATGTCCCGGAATCCCCACGGTGTGGCCGTCATCTGGTGAGCCTCCTCATGCTGTGTTTCATATAGAGCAGAAGACCGGCATAGCTCCGCCGGTCTTCTGGGTACTTTAGCATACTAGAGTGTTTGCGGGGAAAATCCATCGCAGCCGCTCACGCCGTATTCATTTGGAAACATAGGGCAGATCGCCGCAACCCAAACCCGCCTAGGCGCCAATCGCACGACGATACTCTGCCATTACCTGCGCATCGGCAGCTGCGGGGTCGGCGAAATAGCGCCCGTCATAGGTCTCGGCCGAAACAACTCCGCGATAGCCGCGCGCCACCAGCCTATCCAGGTCGGCGCGCATATCGCGGTCGCCGTCACCCCAGGCAAGATGCGTCGTGCCATCTGCCGCAACATCGACAAAATGCACGTGGGCGACATCTTCGCCAAGCAGATCGAAATAATCGTCGATGGTATCCCCTGCCACCGCCATAGCGCCCAAATCCAGACACGCCTTAAGTGCCGGATGATCAACTGCCTCGATCATGCGCTTCGTGTCGGCCGCCGAGTTCACGATCATCGACTCAACCGGCTGTAGGGCCTCGAGCACCAGTCGCACGCCGCGCTCTCCCGCATGCTCGGCAATCGCACGCAGCATCGAGGCGCTGCGACCCCACGCGTCCTCGATCGGCTCGTTCAAAAATGCCCAGCCGCTCGAGACCATGACCTGCTCGGCTCCAAGTTCCGCCGCGATATCCACAACGTTCTTAAAGTACGCGAGCGTGCGGGCACGCGCCTCATTCCCACGCGCCGCGATATTCCACGGCTTGGGGTTGTTCTGTTCGGGACAAAGCCCCACAATCCGAACCCCATACCGCTGCGACAGCTCCCGCACCTGCTCGAGCGAATCGTATCCATGGCAATCGACATACAGATGCATCGCCCCGGTCCAAAGCTCGCAACACGTGTAGCCCGAGGCCGCTGCCGAAGAAAAGAATTCCTCAAGGTCAAAATAACGATGGCTGATATTCATGACGGCAAGCAGGGGGTAGCTCATAATTACTCTCCAACCTAAACGAGGCCCCGTTCCATATAGGAGCGGGGCCCAATTACATAAACGTTATTTGCTCTTAGTAGTCGAACTGGTGATAGTAGCGGCGATAGTTAAGGTTGTGCTTGGTGACCGTCTCGTAGTAAGCGGCAAGGCGATCGGTGATCAGCGAGGAGAGGATCCACGGAGACACGATGACGCGGAACTCATCGTCAAGGCCGGGGATCGCGAACTCGGCGGTGTCGATGATGTTGATGTCGGTGTCGCCGGTCACGCCGCGGGTCAGGAAGGCGCGGACGCGCTCGTCGAGCTTGCGGTTCTCGTCCTCGCCCATGAACAGGAAGACCGGGACGCCGGGCTCCACGAGCTCGAGGGTGCCGTGGAAGAAGTCGGCCGAGGTGATGTAGCGGGTGCGCTTCCACTGCATCTCCTCCAGGATGCACATCGAGAACAGGATGGTCTCGCCCCACAGGGCGCCGGAGCCGATGAACATGGTGTAGGGGGCCAGGGCGTACTTCTTGGCGAGCTCCTCGGCGCGCGGCTCGAAGCGCTTGCGGATATCGAGCATGTCCTTCCAGATGTCCTTGGTCTGCTCGATAAACAGGTCAAACTTGGGGAAGCAGCCGCGGCGGTTGAGCAGGCGCAGGCCGAAGCAGTCGGCGAGGTAGTAGCCCATCTCGCAGCCGCCGTTACCGTGATCGGAAGCCATCTTGACGCAGTTCTCGGCGCCGACAGCCTGGCCGATGGGGCCCTCGGGCTTGGTCATGGCGTAGACGCGAATGCCCTTTTCCTTCATCTTCTTGACGGCCTCGAGGACCTCGGGGGTGGTGCCGGACTCGGAGGCGGTGAGCACGACGGACTTCTCGGTCATGCGCTTGTGGCCCATGGCGTTCCACTCGGCGGCGTGGATCAGGTAGACCTCGAGGTCGCGGTCGCCGAACTTGTTCATGAGGTACTCGAGCTGCATGAGCTCGTCCCAGGTGCCGCCGACGCCCATCAGGAACACGGCGTCGTAGCCCTCGTCGGCGACCTTGTCGGCGAGCTCGATCATCTTCTTGCCGGTCTCATAGACGTTCTTGCCGTCCTCGAGATAGCCCTCCTGGTTAAAGTGCATGATCTCGATCTTCTCGGTTTCCTTCATGGCTTTTCCTTTCTGTCCTGCACGCGAATCTATACATCGCGTTTCTTTTCGATACCAATTATAGACATACACCCAACGTGTTTTTAATACCACTTTTCAATCTGTTCCAATCCTCGGTGAACGGTCGAAATTCTCTGGTGAGTGGTATTAAATTAGAATTTGATGTATAGCTAACGCCCCCGGCGTCGCCCTTGTGTGACAAAGAACAGCGTTCCTACCAGCGCAATAATGGTCGATGCTCCAAACAGTACCGTCTGGACGCCCAAAGCCTCCGCCAAAAACGGAGCCGCCAGCAGCGGCACCACGCCGGCGCTCATCAGGCCAAAACGCACAAAGCCGGTAATGCGCCCCAGGTATTTGATGTCGGCGCGCTCCTGAATCAAGATCATCTGCAGCGGCTCCAGGAACCCCCAGGCCAGACCGTTAATCGCCTGACCGATAATCGCGACCCCCAGCATATCGGTGCCCACGTACACCATGGACCCAATGCCCACGGCCATGAGCGCGCCGAGCAGCAATCGCAGGTTGACATGGCGAGCAGAAAGCTTGGTCAGGATGAACGCGCCCACCGAGGAAGTGAGGCCCACGACCGAGGACAGCCAGCCCAGCCAGACGATATCCACGTTGAGCACATCGCGGTAGAACAACGACTCCAGCGAATCGAACGCGCCAAACGCAAAGAAACCCAAAAAGCCCGAGATAAAGATGAGGCGCAGATCGTGGTCGCGAAACGTGAGTCGCGCACCCTCGGCCATACCGCCCAGAATACCGCCCTTCGGCTTCTCCCCTTTTGCGGGAGCAACACACTCGTGACAGCCCAAGGAGAGCACGGCCGCCACACCCATCATGCCCGCCATGAGCAGATAGACCGATTGCGTGGCAAAACAGCTCACGATGGCACCACCGAGCAGCGGGCCAGCGGTATAGGCGATATTGCTGTAGAACACCATGAGGCCGTTCACGCGGGTACGACCCTCGGTGGTCGACTCCAGGTATCCCGGAAACGCATGCGTGCAGGTGTTGATAAAGCCGCCCGCAAGTCCCAAGACGCACGCGGCAAACACAAGCCCGGGGACAGACAACGGCGCTAACCCCACGCCAAGCGATAGCACTGCCGTAATCACGCACGTCACAAACGACGTCCGGCGCGGTCCAAAGCGATCGATGACCGAGCCCGACACCATATTGCCCACCGACGTCATAAGATTGCGCGCGAGCGTAATGGCGGCAACCAAAAAGGCCGTGCCGGCCAGATCATACGTGGCCGCACCGATAAGCCCCAAAAAGTAGACCGCGTTGTTGGCGCACCACTGCAGGGACTCAATAAGAATCAGCCTGACCTCTGCCGGCGTCAGGCGCATTGCTTCGCGACCCTTCGCGAACATACGAACTCCTTCTATACAAAAAGGGGATGGAGAGCATAGGCCTGCTCCATCCCCTTTCCAGGTTGCAACGAAAATCTATGCAGCCGGGCCCTTACGCCAGCACGCCGAAGAACGCGCCGATGATGCCCACGACCATGGTGGCCACGATCAGCACCATGGGGTTGATCTTCTTGGACAGCAGCCAGTAGTACAGCCAGAAGGCGATCATGCCGAGCATGCCGGGCATGATGCCGTCCAGGATGTCCTGGAGGGTCTGGGCGTCCTCGCCCGAGCCGATGGCCACCGGGATGCTGGCCCAGAACATGTCCTTGCACATGGCGCCCACGACCATGACGCCCACGATGCCCACGCAGGTCATGATCTTCTGCATGAGGCCGGTCCTCTGGGCCTCGTCCAGGAAGCCCACGCCCAGCTCGTAGCCCTTGACGGCGCCCCAGATGCGCAGCGCGAAGCCGGGGACGTTGTAGATGAGCAGGAAGGCGATGGGGCCGAAGGGGTTGCCGGCCTGGCACAGGCTGATGCCCACCGCGGCGGCGACCACGCGCAGCGTCGACAGGAAGATGGAGTCGCCGATGCCGGACAGCGGGCCCATGAGGGCGGCCTTGACGTCGTTGACGCTCTCGGGCTCGATCTCGCCGCGGGCGACCTTCTCCTCCATGGCCATCGCGATGCCGCCGACGAACGGGGCGAACTGGACGGTGATGTTGAAGAACGCGCAGTGGCGGTGCAGGGCCGCGGCGTAGTCGTCGGGGCGGCCGGCGTAGATCTTCTTGAGCATGTTGGCGACCATCAGGCAGAAGGCGATGTTCATCTGCTTGTAGTAGGTCCAGGAGAACTCCATGCCCAGGGCGCCGACGTTGACGGCGCTCTTGACGAGGTCGGAGCGCGTGATCTTGTTCTCGGGACTAGAAGTCATCGTCCTCATCCCCTTCCGCGGAGAGCTGGGGCTGGGCTCCGCCCAGGCCGAGCAGGTCGAACTTGTCGATGCCGATGATGATGGCGATCAGGGCGACGCCCAGGACGGGCACGTTGGCGTAGGAGCACAGCAGGAAGCCCAGGAAGTAGAAGGGCACGAGCTGCTTGGTGAGCACCAGGCGGCCGAGCATGGCGAAGCCCATGGCAGGCAGGATGTTGGCGGCAACGCCGCAACCATCAATGATGAAGGACGGGACGAAGTCGAGCAGGCCCTGGATGGCATCGGAGCCCAGATAGAAGGCGCCGCCGCACAGCAGGAAATACTCAAGGCAGCCCCAAAGACCCATGCCCCAATGAACGGCGTAAATGCCTTTAAGGTTTCCCTTGAGGGCGAACCTGTCTGCCATATCGACAAACACGGTGAACAAGGCACTAGTAATGTTGCCGATCGTCAGCGAAAGGACAGCGATGGGCATGGCGAGCGCGATGGCCGTCTCGGTACCCTGACCGAGCTGAATGGCAAACGCGCAGGCGAGCACGCCGCCGATCGTTTCGTTAGGCGGCACGTAGGCGCCGATGGAAACCGAACCCATGAACAGCAGCTCCAGGCTGGCGCCGACGGCAAGACCAGTCTGCAGGTCCCCCAGCACCAGGCCCACGAGCGGGCACAGGACGATGGGGCGGAAC
>USCN01000095.1 GCA_900553165.1 uncultured Collinsella sp. | reverse complement strand
GATGCCCGAGATGGCAAGCAGACCAGACTGCTTGTTCATCATGTCATCGACTTCCTGGTAGCTGTAGCCGCCCTCGCGCTGCAGGTAGCACACGGTGGCCGGGTCGATGGAACCACAACGGGTGCCCATCATCAGGCCATCGAGCGGCGTGAGACCCATCGTGGTGTCGCGGCACACGCCGTCCTCGATAGCAGCGAGCGAAGCACCGTTGCCCAGATGGCACGAAAGCAGGCGGTGGCAGCGCGAACCCAGGATCTCCTTGGCCATCATCCACTCATAGCGGTGGCTCGTGCCGTGGGCGCCGTACTTGCGCACGTGGTACTTGTCGCAAACGTCCTTGGGCAGCGCGTAGGTGTAGGCAACCTCGGGCATGGTCATGTGGAACGAGGTGTCGAAGACCGCCACGTTGGGCAGCTCCGGATACTTCTCACGGCAATACTCAATCGCTGCGGCCTCGCCGTAGTTGTGCAGCGGAGCAAGCGGTGCCACCTCAAGAATCTTGGCCATAACCTCGTCGTCGACAACCGCGGAATCATCGAAGTGCCAGCCGCCCTGAACGATACGATGCCCAATGCCATCAATCGTAAAGTCGGTCTTCTCGAGCTCCTCGAGCACGCGAGCGATAGCAGAGCGATGATCGGGGAAAGGGACCTCCTCGGTCTGCTTAGCGCCACCGTTCTCGGAGTGGCCAAAGATGCCCATGTCCGATCCGATACGCTCGCAGTTGCCCTTGGCGAAAACCTTGCGGGTATCGGTATCCAAAAGCTGATATTTAAGGCTTGAGCTGCCGGCGTTGACAACAAGTACGTTCATGAGACTCCTTCGCAGTGCAATACGGTCGACGCAGGCCCCTTAAGGCGGCCGCATTTTAATAAGAAGTTATCATATCTTGATAAATAGATATCAGCACATCGCCCAACGAGCGCAAAAGAGGGGCCGAACGGCGCTCGGTCGTCCAGCCCCTCCCCTCTTGCAATTACTTGCCGTTGACGATGCGCTCGACGTCGGAAGCGATCATGAACTCCTCGTCCGTAGGGATGACGAAAATCTTGACCTTGGAATCCTTGGCGGACAGGCACCAAGCGCCGTCGCCACGCAGGGCATTACGGGCGTGATCCATCTTGACGCCCATAAAGGCCAGACGATCGGCCACGCCAGCGCGAACGGCCGGAGCGTGCTCGCCGATGCCGGCGGTAAAGACCAGGGTGTCCATGCCGCACATGGAGGTGGCCATCTCGGCGGCCTTAGCGGCAATCTTGTAGACGAACATATCGAAGGCGAGCTGAGCCTCGGGGTCACCAGCAGCGGCGAGCTCCTCAACGTTGCGGCAGTCGTTGGTCTTGCCACCGGTCACAGCCAAAAGGCCAGACTTCTTGTTCATCATCTCGTCGACCTCGTCGAAGGTGTAGCCACCCTCGCGCTGCAGGTAGCACACGGTAGCCGGGTCGATGGAGCCGCAGCGGGTGCCCATCATGACGCCGTCGAGCGGCGTCAAGCCCATGGTGGTGTCCATGCACTTGCCGTCCTCGATGGCGCACAGGGAAGCGCCGGAGCCGATATGGCACACGACGACCTTGCGGGCCTCGCCGTTGGTCATCTCGGCGACCTTCTTGGAGATGTAGCGATAGCTGGTGCCGTGGGCGCCGTACTTACGGATGTGCAGCTTGTCGCAAACATCCTTGGGAAGGGCGTAGGTCTTGGCGACCTCGGGCATGTTGAAGTGGAAAGCGGTGTCGTAGACCGTGACGTTGGGCAGATCGGGATACTGCTCCAGGCAGTACTCGATAACGTTGGCCTCGGGGTTGTTGTGCAGCGGCGCCAGCGGGGCGACCTCGCGAATCTTGGCGAGGACGTCCTCGTCGACGAGGGAGGAATCACCAAAGTACCAACCGCCCTGAACGATACGGTGGCCGATGCCCTCGATCTTGACGCCGTTGGCCTCAAGGTCCTTCAGGACGACCTCGATGGCGACCTTGTGGTCGGGGAACTCGATGTTCTCGGTCACCTTCTTGGAGCCATTGGCAGCATGGGTGAAGGTACCACCGGTAAAGCAGACGCGCTCGCAGGAGCCCTTTGCGGACACCTTATGGGACTTGGTGTCGATGACCTGATACTTAAGGGTCGAAGATCCCGCGTTGACGACCAGAACGTTCATGTGTCTCCCTACTAACAGGCGGTGTGGCGCCGCCAGGTTACATACGCTTCAATAATAAACCCAAACGCCCTCGCGCTCGGGTTTATTGCGTTGATATATAAGTTATCGGTGCCTAAATACTCATGGCCTTTGACTTGTAAGACGAAATAGCGCGGGGATATACACCAGGGAAGAAATCCCGAGCGCAACAAGCAATACGACTCGAATGCCCGCGATGCTGCTCAACGCAGCATTGAACAGATAGAAAAGGATGGCACCCACCGCCACCATCTGGCTTTGGACCGAAATCAGTGAACAGCGCATCGAAGAATCGACAGCATTTTGAAAAATTGAGTATTTAATTGGAGCAAATAACGAGTACGCGACCGTCTGCAGTACATAGAACACGGGCAGCAAATAGACCGGAGTAAAGGGAATCAAAAACAGAGCAGCCAGGGAAAGGCGCACGATGCCGCAAATACGCGCAAAACGGCCCTTGTCGACATGAGCAATCACACTGGGCACAATAAGCCCCATGGAGGCCGAGGCAAGAAGCTGGACCGCAATGATCACACCCGAAGCGACGGCATTCATTCCGCGACCCGCAAGCAACAGTGAGAAAAAGTCTTCCAGGGCGACAAAAGCAAATGCCTGAGAGCAGTCCATGATGAACGCTGAACGAAGAATGCCGTTACGCGCAATAGCGGCACCGATCATCTTCGGGCTAATTCCACGCTTAGGTGTCGCTGTAGTGTCCCCTCTTCGCATCTCAGGAATGCAGACAACGACAACCAACGTCAACACCATTGCGATGATATCTGCCAAAAGACCAATGAGATACGCGCCAGCGGACGAAATGAAACCGCCCACACAAGCGGAGAGGGCATAAGAGGCATAGAAAACAAATCGCTCAACGACATTAAGCCTTACGAGCTGGTCCAGAGAGACGCTGTCAATGTAAATCGCTTCCATGGACCCGCTCATACATGCAGCGGCAAAACCTTTGAGAGCAAACGCGCCGATTAAAAGCAGAGGAGAACGGACGAGAAGCAGGGCGGCGTAGTATCCAAGCATCCCCACGACGCCAACGAGACCACTTGTCTTTCGTCCAAACCTATCGGCAATATAGCCAGTGGGAACTTCAAGGATGAACTTGCTCACTTGATATGCAATCATCATGCTAGAAATCGCCACCATCGAGAATCCGACGAATTCGAGGTAAACCGTCAGAAAATACAAAATGGTGCTGAAGTTCGACAGAAAAACAAACGTCATATAAAGCAAAACCGTACGGTTTTTCATGCTCCGCCCTCCAAGAGTCAACAATCTAAATCGGAATCTTGGAAAAGCATGAGGGCAAAGCCGTCAGTCATGTGTTACAAGGCGTCAACATTCACTTGACGACACGAGGCCAAATGGCCTCACGAAGCAAGATGACGCAATAGGTGAAGAAATACCGTCTGGTGTCGATCGGTCCAGGCATTTTGTCGATAGCAAAAGTAGATGGGCAAGGCTACGTCATGCGAACCTTCAATAGAGCACTCGCTCACTTCCGACCCATCTGATGCGAGAGAAGAGCCAGAAAAACCCAATATCAATCCCCCGGCTTGAAGAAACTCAGCCTGCGCTCTGTTTCCGTATTCGACGTCGCGGAAGCGGAAATTAACCAGCTGAGCTTCGGGGCATTGATTGATCGCATTGAGACAGGGCGACAAATTAATGGGAACAGCTAACCTGCCGCCCAGTAACTCACGAACGGTCATAGCACCCACAGATTGATGACCCGCTGGGCACGAAAGAACCTTGAGCTCCTTTTCACCCAAGTATTTCGAAGAAAGGACGCTGTCCCTTGGTTCCTCAAATGAGATGGCCGCATCCGAAATGCCAAGCACAAGTGATTCAAAGCATGTAGCCGTTGGCTGATGCCACACATCAAGGTGAATCTGAGGGTGCGAGCTTTCAAACGAGTCGTACCAGTTTTCGGAAAAAAGACGCCCCCGCCCGTGAAGACAGGGGACGTAAAGACGAAAGTGGCCGTCGGGCGAAACGCCACCGTTCCCCGATTGGGTGTACTTTTTGAGATCGTCGACTTGTGCCAGGATCACGCGTGCACGACGCGCAAATTCTCTGCCCGCCGGAGACAAAACAGCCTCCCTCGCCGATCGATTGAGCAAAACGATCTGATACTCAGACTCCAGTTTCTTAATTGCCGACGAGACAGCCTGTGGGCTCACGTGAACGGCGCGAGCCGCTTTGCGCACGCCGCCGTAGTTCGCTACCGCTTGAAGGTATTCGAGTTGAGAAAACTGCATAGGTTACTCCAAAGGCAGCCAAGGCGACGGGCCGTGCGTCCTCAGATGAGGTTCTCGCCCAGGTTCTTGCCGCCGAGGACGTGCATGTGGAAGTGCATGACGGTCTGACCGGCGTTGACGCCCTTGTTGGAGATGACGCGGAAACCGTCCTCCAGACCCTTGGCCTTGGCGACCTCCTGGATGGCGTGGGCCATGGCGCCCATGGTCTCGGCGGGCACGTTATCGGCGATGTCACTGTAGTGCTTCCTGGGGATCACGAGCGTGTGGACCGGCGCCTGGGGATTGAGGTCGTCGAACGCGATGACCTGGTCATCCTCGTAGACGACGGTCGAGGGGATCTCGTGGTTGGCAATTTTGCAGAAGATGCAATCACACATGGTTGGTTCCTTTCTCACAGACCAAGGTAATTATATTTGGTCGGGATGGTTAGAACGAAAGGTTGTCGTCGGTGTTGGCGGCTTCGCCGTCGGCGAGCACGTCGTTGCCGTCGACGTCCTTCAGGAGCACCGAGACCTTCTGCTCGGCATCGGACAAGCGGGTACGCAGGCTCTTGAGGAGCTCGACGCCGCGGGTATAGCTCTCAAGCGACTCCTCGAGCTCCATATCACCCGACTCCAAGCTGCGGATGATGAGCTCCAACTCCTGTGAAGCCTGCTTGTACGTAAGCTGCTCGACCGGGGTCTTCTCTGCCATATCTGTTTCCTTTCCTAAAGGTTTATCGCTATGAAACGCGGCCTACTCGACCGTATCGACCGTTGCCGCCACGTTGCCGTCTGCCATGCGCACGCGAATGGCGTCACCGGGCTTAAAGGTCTTGGCGCTCGTGGCCACCCCATCATCGCTGTACGCGATGGAATAACCACGGGCAAGCACCTTGAGCGGCGACAGGGCATCGAGCGAGGCTGCCGCACGGCCCAGGTCGGATGCTGGCTTGTTGAGCATCGTGCGCCCCTGATGCTCCAGGCGGGAGCTTGCGAGCGTGAGCGCATGGCGCTTGCCATCGAGTCCTGAGGTGCTTGCGATCAAGCGCTCGGGCAGACGCTCAAAGTTGGAGCGGAATGCC
Organism: uncultured Collinsella sp.; assembly: GCA_900553165.1. Lineage (GTDB taxonomy): Bacteria > Actinomycetota > Coriobacteriia > Coriobacteriales > Coriobacteriaceae > Collinsella. The sequence continues at coordinate 239 of USCN01000095.1, read as the reverse complement.
CCAACCGAACGCGTTATGGCGCCGGACAAACGATCGGCCGTCAGGGCAAGCTCAGACTCGCGACGCTCAACCATAAACGTTGGGTCGTTGAGGCACGGGCGGCACGCAGCCGCATCGAGCGCATCGCCCAAGCGAGCCGTATAGGTATCCCAGGCACGGCGACCGCGCTGATCGAGCATCTCCAGGTCGACCTGGGCCGACCCAATCATCGATGCCATCGCAGCACCCAGACGTTGATA
>USCN01000094.1 GCA_900553165.1 uncultured Collinsella sp. | reverse complement strand
ATAACGCTCATGGGCTCGGCAGTCGAAACCTGGTAGAAAAAGCCCTTAAAGTCGATCTGCATATCGGTGATGGCAAGACCAAACAGATCGTGCGCTTCGTTTTCAAACGGGAACACCGCGGGGTAATACGAGCTGATGGACGGAATCTCCTGGTACTGGTCGATGCCCTCAACCACCAGGTTCTCAATCGCATAGCTGCCATCCTGCGCAATATGCTCCTGAGCAGCACGAACGTTGATAAACGTATAGACCAAGCGATACGAGCCGTCGTCGACGTTGCGCTCGGCGTGCATTTGCACAAAGCGCGCGCCGACGCCCTTGAGCGCCTGGACATGCGACAGGAGCTCATCGATCCCGACGGTGGTATAGATTGCCTTTTGCATTACTCGGCCTCCTTTGCAGCGGCGGACGTCCCAGCGGGCGTGTCGCCGGCCTCCGCAACAGCCACAAACCCGTCCTCGCCCAGCTCAACGCCACCGTCCCAGGCAGCGGCACCGCCCACGGTGAGTGGATCGCCGCCGGCGCGCATCACGGCCTCCTTCTGGTCCAGAATGCCGCACGCCTCCACGATGGCATCGATCACCGTCTCGGGGCGAATGGCGCATCCGGGCGCGTACACGTCCACGGGAATCGCGCGGTCCACGCCGCCGATCACGTTATAGGCATCGCGGAACACGCCGCCCGAACACGCGCAGATGCCGCAGGCCACCACGCACTTGGGCTCGAGCATCTGGTTGTAGATCTGGCGCACGACGGGCAGGTTCTGGGCGTTGACCGACCCCGTCACCAAAAAGATATCCGCATGCTTGGGGTTGCCGGTGTTGACCACGCCAAAGCGCTCCGCATCGAACAGCGGCGTGAGCGAGGCCAGCACCTCGATATCGCATCCGTTGCAGCTCGAGCCGTCGTAATGAATAACCCACGGCGAGCGCGACATTTTATGATCCATGGATGCCGCCTCCTAAATAAACACGTCAACGAGGATGGGCATAAGGTTGAGCAGGCCAAACACCAGCGCCACGCCCCATCCGAGCCTAAAGCAGCTGCGCCAGGTGCTGCGTGCGAAGGTGTTGTCGATCAGGACCTCGACAAAATACGTCGCGGCCATCACGACCAGGGCTACAACCCAGCTCACCGGGTTGTCCCAGACAAAGAACATGCCCACCCACATCAAAAACAGTACGGTCTCGCACCAGTGCATAAGGGTCATCTTGGCCAGCGTGCCGCCGCTCATCTCGGTGGCGACGCCCTGGACGATCTCCTGATGCGCATGATGCGAGTACGAAAGGTCAAACGGCGACTTGCGCAGCTTGATGGTAAGCACCGCGAGCAACGCGAGAAAAATGGGTGCGCTGTACACGATGATGGGGGCCGACTGCCCCGTCACGGCGATGGAATCGAAGCTGTCGGTGGCAAGGTACAGGCCCACGCTCATCAGCAGAACAGCGGGCTCGTAGCTCATAACCTGCAGCAGCTCGCGGTCGGCACCGACCTGCGCAAACGGGCTTTGCGTCGAGGCGGACGCCAGCACTACAAAGATCGCGGCGAGCGTCACCATAAAAGCGCACAGCAGCGTGTTGGAGCCCGACACAAAGATGCCGCCGCCCACGACGGTAAAGATGAGCGCACACGCCATGTAGGTATCGTCCATGGTGTTTACGCTGGCAGGGGCTTTGCGCAGCAGCTTGGCAACGTCGTAGAAGGGCTGCAGCAGGCGCGGGCCCACGCGGCCCTGCATGCGGGCCGAAAGCTTACGGTCAAGACCGTCGATCAAGCCGCCCACAAGCGGCGCAATCAAGGCAAACGCCACGGTGCCTATAAAGATGCCCACGACGCCCGAGCCTTCGAAATACTTGCCGCGCAGCACCGAGGGCGCGCTCATGGCAAGCCTCTCGGGCCCAATCCACGCGCAACACAGCAAGGCAAACAAGATAATGCTGCAGCACACGACGCTACCCGCGGGGCCAATACGCTTCTCGCCAAGGGCGTCCTCCGAGTACCAATTGCGCTTTTCGGCCTTCACCTCGCGTCCCATCGAGCCGCGAAAATGACGGTAATTGTCGGTTCCCACACCCGAAAGATATACGTTTACGTGCGGTTTGTTGCTCACGCGGAACGACGTCAGCAGCACCACGGCGATAAACGCCACGATAACCACCATCAGATACATGGCGTCCTTGCCGATAACGTACGGCACGCGGCCAAACACCATGGCCAAGTAAGGCGACACCAGACCGCTCGAGATAACCGGGAACGCCACACAGCACAGAATCAGCAGCGCGGCGATGGTGTTGAGGGCCATCCATTCGGTCTTATGAACATTGACCTCAACGTTTTGAGCCGTCGGATCGACGCCCGAAAGCTTGGCAAGCCACTTGCCCCAGAAGTAAAACGTCGCGGCCGAGCCAAAGGCAAGCACCATGATCATGAGCACGTTGCCGGTCTGTGCAAACGCCACCAGGGCGCCCCACTTGGACACGAGCATGCCAAACGGCGCCACAAACATGCCCATAATGCCCAGCATCATCAGGCGCGTCAGATGCGGCATGCGGCTGAACATGCCGTCCATGTCCTCGATGTTACGGCTGCCGATATGGTGCTCGGCAGTGCCTACGCACAGGAACAGCAGTGACTTGGCCACCGTGTGGAACAAGATCAGGAAGATGGCGGCCCACACGGCCTCGGGCGCGCCGACGCCCAGGCAGGCACTGATGAGGCCCAGGTTGGAGATGGTGGAGTACGCGAGTACGCGTTTGGCGTTGCTCTGCGAGATGGCCATGAGGGCAGCGAGCAAAAACGTGATGGCACCCACACTCGTGACCATAAAGCCGGTCACAGGATAGATGGCATAGAGCGGGCTCAGCTTGACCATCAGGAACACGCCGGCCTTGACCATGGTTGACGAGTGCAGCAAGGCACTCGTGGGCGTGGGGGCAACCATGGCTCCGAGCAGCCAAGTGTGGAACGGCATCTGTGCGGCCTTGGTGAGTGCGGCGAGCGATAGCAGGACGACCGGCATCACCAGCAGCGCGGATTGCGCGGTTCCGGCGCCGGAAAGCTCGATCATGCCCGAGATGGTCAGCGGCATGCCGTTAACGTGTAGGTACATGAGTCCGGCCAAAAACGCGATACCGCCCAGCATGTTGAGGATGATCTGGGTAAAGGCGTTTTTGATGGCCTCGGGCGTGCGCGTGTAGCCAATCATGAGGAACGAGCACACGGTGGTGATTTCCCAACCGCAGAACAGCCACTCAAGGTTGTCGCTCGTCACGATGACGAACATGGCCGAGAGGAACAGGAACATAAGCGCCAGGAACTGCGGGCGACGGTCGGACGCGGTCTGCCCGCGCAGCGCGGCCTCGTGCTCGTCGTGGGCCTGGAAGTCCTTCATGTAGCCCAAGGCGTACACGCAGATCAGGCTGCCGACGATGCCGACGGCGAGGACCATGATTACACTCATGTAGTCCAGGTAGAGCGGCGTCGCCGTGACGGCTTCGGTCGCGGGCAGCGTCATGGCCGCAAAGGCGACCGAGCCCACCAGCTGAACTATGCCGAGCACCGCGGTAAGCGCGTTCCTATATTTGTACGCGTTGTACAAGATGACGGCGCACAGGATGACATCGATGGCGGAGCTGATGATCGAGAGCACATGCGAGGTGCCGGGGGCAACCTCAAAGCTCTGCGGACCCGTGCCAAAAAACATGACGGCGACTACAACTGTCACCGCCATAATAATGCCGGAACCTATGAGCCCCACCGCATCGCGGGCGCGGTCACCGCGCGCGAGCAGCATGCCCAGCGCCGGTACCAGCGGAAACAGGGTAAGGAAATACAGTAGCGTCATACCATCACTCCCCCATGCAAAAACGCTGCAATTGTTTAACGTTATAGCTCAATTACGGGGTTGCGATGGCAGGTTTTCGGTCAACTGGGGAGTTTTAGGCGTACGGGGCAAGGGCACGTCCGCTTTGGAGCAGAGAGGCGACGCCCCCTATCGCAGCGGCGGGCGCGCGGGCCACTGCGCGCGGTTTATTGACCACTTTGGAGGATGTCCCGATAGGCTCGCGCTGGTCCAAAAAGTTGGCGCGGCAAGAAAAATGCGCCCCCGTGGGCGCACCATCCCGTTTGCTATTCCGCCTTTTTAGCGCGCGGCTTGCGGCCGCGCGGCTTATCGACCAGTGCGGACTCACCGCTCTCGCGGTACTGACGGCACCAAGCCTTGACCGAAGACTCGCTGGGAATCTTGTGCTTGATCATGGCCTCGCGAACCGTCAAGCCGTTTTCCAGACGGTCCTTAACCACGGCGAGCTTTACGTCGTACGAATAGGTGTGATGATGCGAACCGGCATTGAGAACGGCGTCGGCACCGCCCACGGCATACGCGCGGGCCCACTGACGAGGCGTGGCCTGGGGAATGCCAAGCTCCGCGGCGAGGGCGCGATGACCGACCCCCTCTTGGAGGATCTCGACGGCGCGCTGCCTAACCTCGGGCGCATGCGTGCGAGTCCTAGTTGCTTCCGACATACCTGCCACTTCTTAGCCTTAACCGTTAATCTGCTTTCTTACGTGCAAGTTAGATAGTAGCATTTTACTGTTTGCTCAAAGCAGTTAATTAAAATAGACGCGGCGTTATCTGGGCATTTGGCACCAAATTACGACATTTCTTTATCGATTATTTACGCTGGTAGCTGACTCGCAGCTAATCGTCATTCGCCTGTCAACAAAATTGGCATCTCTTTATGTCCTTTGCTATAGCGGATATGATTATTAACCCCTCCCCCAATAATTTTGAGCGATCTGCAAGGCAGCAGACGTCCTCACTCCTCATGATTACCGCGCATTGCCATCCACCGGAGCAAAACAAAAAGGGTGGGGCCTGCTGCGCTTGCAGGCCCCACCCCGGTCGATGGTCTATGTGCGCAGGGACGCAGCCGGGCCGGGCGGATCCGTGCTACCGCCCCGCCTGGCCGCGATGTTCAACTACAGCTCGTTGGCCGCGTGATACGCCGTGCGAATGGCGCTCGCAATGTCGGCGGTGCGCTCGCCCGAGCAGTCGCCCACGCAGGTCACGGGCACCGTCACGCCATCCAGGTCAAACGCGTTGGCTTTGGAGCCCACGGCCATCACCACGTAATCGCAAGCGATCTTCACCGGCTCCTCGGCGCCGTCCTCGGTGGTGCGAATGGCCTCCACGCCCTCGTCGGTAATGGCGGTCAGGCGGGTCTTCACGTGCTGTTCCACGTTGTGCTCTGCAAAGTCGCTCATAATCAGCGGCAGAATGGTCTCGGACTCGCCTGCGGCAATCTTGTCGAGCATCTCGATAATCGCCACCTCGCAACCGTGCTGCAGCAGGTACTCGGCAGTCTCGGTGCCCACCAGGCCACCGCCAATGACGGCGACGCGGCCCGTAAGCTCCACCTTGCCGGCCAGTACGTCCCAGCTCGAGACGACCTTGTCCGAATCGGCACCCGGAACGGGGATGACCACGTCGTGCGCGCCTACGGCCACAATCGCGGCGTCGGCGGCGTTGAGATCCTCGGCCGTAGCGGCATGGTTGAGCTCGACCTTCACGCCCAGGCCGGGCAGAATCTTCTCGTAGTACTCGACCGAGCGCATGATCTCGTCCTTGCGCGGAGGCGCGGCTGCCAGCACAATCTGGCCGCCCAAGTGATCGCTCGCCTCATAGACGGTCACGTCGTAGCCGCGCTTGGCGAACTGCTCCAGCTGGCGCTCTTCCACCACAGCGATATAGCGGCCGCTGGC
>USCN01000093.1 GCA_900553165.1 uncultured Collinsella sp. | reverse complement strand
CACCGTGGACTTGCCGATGCCGCGGCGCGGCGTGTTGATGACGCGCTTGACGCTCATCTCGTCGGCCGGGTTCACGATCATCTTGAGGTAGGCCATGACGTCGCGGATCTCGGCACGGTCGAAGAATCGCGTGCCGCCCACGATCTTGTAGGGCACGCCCGCGCGCAGGAACATATCTTCGAGGATACGCGACTGGGCGTTGGTGCGGTAGAACACGGCGATATCGTCGTAGCTCGTGCCTTTGGCATGCAGCTTCTCGATCTCGCCGGCAATCCAGCGGCCCTCGTCGCGCTCGTCGCTTGCCTGGAAAGCCTGAATCTTCTCGCCATCGCCCTCGGCCGTAAACAGGCGCTTGTCCTTGCGCTGCGAGTTGTGGCGAACAACAGCATTGGCGGCGCTCAGGATGTGACCCGTGGAGCGATAGTTCTGCTCCAGCTTGACGGTCTTGCAGTTTTTAAAGTCCTTCTCAAAGTCCAGGATATTGGTGATGTCGGCGCCACGCCAGCTATAAATGGACTGGTCGTCGTCGCCCACAACCATGAGGTTTTGGTACTCGGCGGCCAGCAGGTTGGCGATCTCGTACTGGACGTGGTTGGTGTCCTGATACTCGTCGACGCTAATGTAGCGGAAGCGCTCTTGGTACTTATCGAGCACCTCGGGGCGGGTTCGCAGTAGCTCGAGCGTGCGCACGAGCAGGTCGTCGAAGTCCATCGCGTTGGCGGCGCGCAGGCGGCGCTCCAGCTCTAGGTAGACCTGCGCGGCCTTTTTGTCATTGGGGCTGTCAGCGGATTTGAGCATGTCCTCGGGCCCGATCATGGCGTTTTTGGCCGAGCTGATCTTGCTGCGGATCATGTTGATGGGGAACTGCTTTTGCTCGATGCCGAGCGCCTGCATAATGTCACGTACCATGCGCTTTGAGTCGTCGTCATCGTAGATGGTGAATTGACCGGTATAGCCCAGCAGGTCGGCGTCCTCGCGCAGCATGCGCACGCACATGGCATGGAAGGTGCACACCCACATGCCACGAGTGCCGCTGGGGATGAGTGCCGCCAGACGCTCGCGCATCTCGGCCGCAGCCTTGTTGGTAAACGTAATGGCAAGAACCTGCCAAGGCTTAACGCCCAGGTCGCCGAGCATATGTGCGATGCGGAAGGTCAAGACGCGGGTCTTGCCCGAGCCGGCGCCGGCGAGCACCAGCAACGGGCCCTCGGTGGACAGGACCGCCTCGCGCTGGGCGGGATTAAGGCTGTCGATGTCGACGAGCGGCTTGATAGGCTTGGGCGCCGGCGCGGGAGCGTCATAGATGTCGAGCGGAACGAGCTCGGGCTCCGGCGCAGCGGGGGCGGTGTATGCATCGAGCGGCACGGGTTCCGGCGCGGGCGGCACGGGTACCGCGGCGTTCTTTTCCCAGGGCAAGGGCTGGGTCATGGGCGACTCCTCATCTGACAGACGGCGCGCCTGCGGGCAGCGCCATAGTTTGAGCCGTACCAGTATACCGAGCCGCGCGGACACCGACGCAAATCACACCACGACTCCGTGCGCCGCCGTCAGGTCCGCCCCAGCGGATTTGGCGCAAAGGTGTCAGGTTAGTCTGCACCACGTTGGTGCAAAGAAACCTGACCCCAATGTACCAATCACGGAGCCACCGATGTCATGGCAACGGTAGCGAGCGGCGGCCAGGGCGAACAAATTGGCATGAAAAGGGGGCGGCATAGACCTTTTGGTCATGCCACCCCCTTTGAATGACAAGTTGTCGCCCTGGCCGCCGCGCAGCGTCGACTAAGTTAGAGGCCGAGCATCGGCTCCAGAACGAAGAAGTATGCGAGCACTACGATGCCCAGGATGATGCGGTAGACTCCGAAGCACTTGAAGTCGTGACGGCGGACGAAGCCCATGAGCCACTTGATGGCGATGAGCGAAACCACAAAGGCCACAACGCAGCCCACGCCCAAGATGGCGATCTCGTTGGTGCCGAACGTGCCGCCCTTGATGAAGTACTTGACCAGCTTGAGCGCACTCGCGCCAAACATAACGGGAATAGCCAGGAAGAACGTAAACTTAGACGCCACCGAGCGCGTGCAGCCCAAAAGCAGGCCGCCGATGATGGTAGAACCGGAGCGAGACGTACCAGGCACCAGCGAAAGCACCTGGAAGCAGCCGATACCCAGCGCAGTCTTCCAGCTGAGGTCCTCGAGCGTGGCGATGGAACCAAAGTCCAGATTCTCGTCATCGTCCTCATCCTCAGCGGTAGCCGTGGGGGGCGCCGCAAAGTGCGCACCGGCGGGACGTCCACCCGACACCACAGCACGCGAACCAAACGAACCGGCAACGGCCATTTCCTCGCGCTTGCTCGCGCGCCAGTTCTCGATCACGATAAACAGCACGCCGTACACAATGAGCGCCAGCGCCACGACGGGAGCGTTGTAGAAATGCTCCTCCATCCAGTCGTTGAGCGGCAGGCCGATCGCCGCCGCAGGAATGCAACCGAGCACAATCTTGCCCCACAGCACCCAGGTGTCGCGACGGCCCTCCTTGCCCTTGCTGGGCGAGAACGGGTTGAGCTCGTGGAAAAACAGCACGCAGACGGCCAGAATGGCGCCGAGCTGAATCACGACCAGGAACATATTCCAGAACGTCTCGCTCACGTTCATCTTGACGAACTCGTCCACCAAGATCATGTGGCCCGTCGACGAAACGGGCAGCCATTCGGTGATGCCCTCGACCAGGCCCATGAAGGCAGATTTTAGAAGCTCGATAATATCCAAAGGGACCCCCTCGTTAGACACCCGCCGGTAGATGTTCTGCGGACGATGCGGGCGATGTCCCATTATCAACCGTTGGCGGTGCGACCGCGCCTACCCTTACCAAAAAACTCGCCCGTTCACAGAATTGCGAGCAGTTAAACCGAAATCCTTGGGTATAACTGCAACAAGATAAAGTGTCCGGCGGTCAACGCACCCGCGCCCGCCCGACGCACGAGCCCCGCGCCCGTGCGATAGACCAAGGAGGAAACCATGAACGAGGGTTACACCAAGGTATTTGTTTCACTCGACGGTACTGAGCAGCAGGATTTTGTGCTCGCACGCGCCATCAAGGTCGCCGCGAACAACGGCGCCAAGCTGATCATCGGCCACGTCATCGATCGAGAGCGCCGGTTCCTATCCGGTCGATCTGGTCAACGGCCTGGAGGAGGCATTTAAGAACTCCATCGCCAAGCAGCTCGAAGAGGCCAAGGCCAATCCCGACATTCCCGAGGTCGAGGTCATGATTCGCGCCGGCCGTATTCGCGAGACGCTCAAGGACGAGATGCTCGACGTGGTCAAGCCCGACCTAGTGCTCTGCGGCGCTCGCGGCCTGTCCTCGATCAAGTATGCGCTCCTGGGTTCGATTTCGACGTTCCTGCTACGCAACACCGACTGCGACATTCTGGTCGTGAAGTAGCGTTGCTCCCACCGGCCGCGGGGCCTGCGGGGTTTCCACGGGCACGTCCTCGCCGCGTTGCGGCTGCGGGATGTGCCCTTAGGAAACCCCTCCCGGCCCCGCGGCCTTCGCAGCCTTACTTCAGCGAGTTGGCTGAATAGAAAGATGGCGTGCCGCCCCGTTTGGGGCGGTACGTTTTGTTTGGGCGGACGTCTGTCGTGTGCGTTACTCGAAGTATTGAAACTTGTTGGTTGAGAAGGCGAATGTTACGACGAAGCCTTCGCCCGGCTCCGATGCTGCGGTGACGTTGATGCCCATCTTGGAGCACAGACGCGCCACCAGGTAGAGGCCGATGCCCGTTGCGCGCTTGGTGGTGCGGCCGTTGTCGCCGGTAAAGCCCTTCTCGAACACGCGTGGCAGGTCTGCCGCACTCACGCCGCAGCCGTTGTCGGCAACAGTGAGCTCGATGCGCTCGCTTGCCAGACCCTCGTCCAGCAACGCACCCGAAAACACGATCTTTGCGCCGTCCTCACGCGCATATTTAATGCTGTTCTGAATGAGCTGGCCCAGAATAAACTCGAGCCACTTCTCATCGGTAAAGACCTCAAAGTCGAGGTTCTCGCACACCGGAGCCACGTGCGCCGCAATGAGCTCGCGCGCGTTGGCCTTAATCGCGCCCGTCACCAAAGTCTTGAGATCCCAGCGGCGAATCAGGTAGTCGCGCTCCACGACTTCCGAGCGCGCGTAGTACAGTGCCTGGTCGATATAGCGCTCCACGCGAGCCAGCTCGCGACCCAGGTCATCCACGCGCGACAGGTCGTCTTCGCTGCCATCCAGGTTTTCCAAAATTAGATGGGCCGCCGCCAGGGGCAGCTTGGCCTCGTGAACCCAGCTCTCGATATAGTCGCGATAGTCATCGGTCTGACGCCTGCCTTCGGCAACCTCGTCGCAGGCAGCTTTGCCCACCCGGCGCAAGACCTCGTATTCGAGCACGCCCTCGGCATAGGTCGGGCATTGCACCATCTCCTGCACCCATGCGGGACTCTCGAGCTCCTCTGCCGCGCGCTCCAACTGACGCAGGAAACGGCGGCGGCGGGCGTACTCGATCACGATGCCGAGCATACCGAAGATAAAGGACACGCCGACCGCCACGACCACGACAGAAACGGGCGCGCCGGCGACCGTCAGCACAAAGCAGCTCAACAGCACACCGCACGTCCACACGGCGACGGAAAGCAGCGCATCTTTAAAAAACTTGCCAAACGACATAGCCGGCCCCTAGACCGAATAGCCTTGGCCGCGATGCGTGGTCAGATACCCCTTGATGCCGATTTTTTCGAGCGTGGTGCGCAGGCGGTTGATGTTGACGGTAAGTGTGTTGTCGTCCACGAAGGCGTCGGAGTCCCACAGGTCCTGCATGATAGCCGAGCGCGAAACGATCTTGCCCGCGCGGCTCAGAAGCAGCGAGAGAATACGCAGCTCGTTTTTGGTAAGCTCGGTGCTGGTGCCGGTTGCCGTGTTGGTGACCGTAGAGCGGGCGAGGTCGAGCTCCAGTCCCTTGTGGACGAGTGCGCTGCGCTCGCCTGCCGCCGTGGTGCGGCGCAGCAGTGCGTTGATGCGGGCCACGAGCACGCGCGCGCTGTAGGGCTTGGGAACAAAGTCGTCCGCGCCGAGCGTCATGGCCATAACCTCGTCGATCTCGGTCGTGCGCGAGGTGAGGACGATGATGGGAACCTCGGAATCGCGGCGAACCTCGTGGCAGACGTGCTGGCCGTCTTTGACAGGAAGCGTGAGGTCGAGCAGCACCAGGTCGGGCGCAGCGGCGAGAATATCGCGCGAGACATGTTCGAACGATTCGCAGGCCTCGACTTCAAACCCGGCGCGGGCAAGGATGTCGACAAGCTCACGACGAATGGGCTCGTCGTCCTCAACGATATAGATTAGCGCCATGGATTCCGCTCCCCTCTTGGTTGTCTTGCCCCATTATGACCGCGGAGCCGCAGGTACGCGCCTCGCGTGGCACCAAGGTGACAGAACTGTTCGCGAGCGGGGGCGTTTTGTCCGCCTCACGCTCGCGACGGGAACGGAGACCAAAATGAGTTTTTAATCCCCGTCCCAGAAACATCATTTAGCGGCGGGCGCGGAGCTTTTCGTAGCCTTCGGCGAAGAAGGCGACCGTGGCGGCGTCGGCCTCGGCGGCGTCCGTCTCGGTTGCGGGGACCACGCCGTGCTCGTCGCTCACTAGGAACAGCGCGCCCTTAAGCTGCGCTGGAATGTCTACGCGCGTGACCGGGATGCCCTTGGTCTGGGCCAGCTGCTCAATGAGCGTCGCCGTGCCGCACAGGCACTC
>USCN01000092.1 GCA_900553165.1 uncultured Collinsella sp. | reverse complement strand
GTGACCAGGGTCTTTCCCCCAATGCTCATGCCGCCGATGGACTCGGTGACCCACTGCGGGTCGCCGGTAAACAGGGCCTGGTACTCGGGGGTACGGGCAAACTTGACCATGCGGAGCTTCATGATGAAGTGATCCACGAACTCCTGGATCTGCTCCTCGGTGAAGGTGCCGTTGGCAAGGTCGCGCTCAGCGTAGATGTCGATGAACGTGGAGGTACGGCCGATGGACATAGCGGCGCCGTTCTGCTCCTTGACGGCAGCGAGGTAGGCGAAGTACATCCACTGGATGGCCTCCTGCGTGTTGGTAGCAGGGTTGGAAATGTCGAAACCATAGGTCTCGGCCATCATCTTGAGCTCGCCGAGGGCGCGGATCTGCTCCTGCAGCTCCTCACGGTCGCGGATGTTGTCGGCGGTCATGACCGTCGGGGTGGAAGCCTTCTGGGCCTCCTTGTCCTTGATCAGGTAGTCGACACCGTACAGGGCAACACGACGGTAGTCGCCGATGATGCGGCCGCGGCCATAGCCATCGGGCAGACCGGTGATGATGTGCGCCGAGCGGCAAGCACGCATCTCGGGGGTGTAGACATCGAAGACGCCAGCGTTGTGGGTCTTGCGCTCGAAGGTGTAGCGCTCGACAACGTTCTCGTCGACCTTATAGCCGTGCTGGCTGGCAGCCTGGCAAGCGATGCGGATACCACCGTTGACGTGCAGAGCGCGCTTGAGCGGCTTGTCAGTCTGGAGACCGACGATGGTCTCCTTCTCGCGGTGGGCGTTATCGATGTAGCCAGCGGGGTGGCTCACGATACCCGTGACGGTCTTGGTGTCCATATCGAGGACACCGCCCTGCTCGCGCTCCTTGAGCAGCAGGTCGAGAACCTCGCCCCACAGCTCCTTGGTACGCTCGGTCGGGCCGGCGAGGAACGACTCGTCGCCCTCGTAGGGGGTGTAGTTCTTCTGGATGAAGTCTCGGACGTCAACCTCTCCCGTCCAGATGCCTTCCTTGAAGCCTTCCCATGCCTCCTGCATTGTGTAACCACGCTCCTAGTTACGTGTTATGCGGCGCTCTCTCACACCGCTGCTTATTGAATTCTTGAATGTTCGGCTTGCACTACCGGCTTCTTCCGTTCTTCACCACACGTTGGTGCATGGAAAACGTTTATCCACCTTGGAACTACAACCCAAAACCCAAGATTTCACCCATTTGAGAAGGATAACATAGCGACCCTCTCCATCTGGGCTGTTATATGTTTCTTTTTTTATATCATAAGGGCGTTTTTTACAAACCCGCAGGAAATGCGAGCGCGAACAACTACCGTTCACCGATTTCTTTGGTATTTTTCCTTGCCTTTGTACGACGTTCGCTCTAGCTGTTATGCCAGCTTTAGCAGGGTAAAGTGTCACAGAGACCCTACAGAAACTGCAGGGCGGCCACAGGATCCCCCGTGGCCGCCCTGTGGCGTGACTAGTTTTTAGCTTTGATTGCCGCTTGGCATTAGGCGGCTGCGGAGGCCTTGTCGGTCGTTGCCTTGCTGTGACCCTGGCCCTCAAAATGCTGTAGCACCAGCTGGTGACCAGCGGGGTCAAAATAGCCGTCACGATTGCGCAGGCAGCAACCTGTGCCGTAGCCGTCGCGAGCACGGCGCCGCCGTACATGGCCCCGTTGACGCTTGCCATGGCAGCAGGCGTGGCCACATTGGCTCCGGCGCAGCTCGAAATGGCCGCACCTGCGACACCCGTACCGCCCGTGAGCTTATCGACCGCGATGACGGGAATTGCAAAGATCACCGAGCAGATCACGCCGAGCAGGATACCGGGAAGACCGCCATTAATGAGCTGGCCAAAGGTCATGGTCGAGCCCATTGCAAAGAAGACGAGCACGATGATGGCGGAAAGTGCCGGTGCCATCATCTTCTTAAAGCTGGGGAACAGGTTGCCCAGGATAATGCCGACGACGATCGGCAGGATGGCGCCCACGAGCGCCCAGCCAATCGGAGCCTGACCGGCGGCGCCGAGCACGATCATCGTGACCGGAGGGCCGACAACGAGCGTGGTGATGGCGACGGCGCCACGCTCGGCCTCGTTGCCCATGGTGCCCATCAGTCCAGCGTACATAGCGTTGTTGGCACCCGTGCAAGCGGCCAGCATCACCATGGCCGAGATGCCAAACAGGTTGTCGTTGAACACATAAAGGATGAGCAGCGACACGGCAACGACCACGATCTGCTTGACGGCGATGATGATGGCGCCGCGGGCAGCGGCGGCAGGAGCACTCTTAAACGAAATCGTCGTACCGACGATGAGCAAAAATGCGCCCACGAGCGGGCCTGCACCCTGCTGGGTCATGCCAAGCGTAAAGCTGCCGAGCGTTTTGAACAGGTCAGGGAACAGCGTGTTGAGCAGGCAGCCCAACAAAAGCGGCACCAAAATATTGGCACCCGGGATGGAGGACATCTTAAAGAACGGCTCCTTTGCCGCCGGCGCCTCCACCGCAGTCGATTCACTCATATATATCTCCTTTGGATGCATGCGAATCGAAGCCGCACGCGCCTATGTCAGAAAGAAGGCGACAACCCCGAGTCGCCAGGGTCGCCGCCAAACGATCACCGCGGGGTATTACCCGTCCAGGACGATGCCGCCGTCGCAGTCACCAATCTCGCCGTTCACGAAGCTGGCGAGGTCGGAAGCGAAGAACAGCACCATCTGCGCAGGCTCGCTGGCCTGGGCGGCACGGCCCAGAGGAATACCGTTGATGATGCGCTGAGAGTTCTCGTCAGAGAGGATCGAGGTCATATCGGTAAGCGTGAGCGACGGGCATACAGCGTTGCAGCGAACGCCGAACTTACCGCCTTCCTTGGCGACTGCCTTGGTTAGACCGTTAACACCGGCCTTGGAGCTCGCGTAAGCCGCGGTGCCGAGCAGGCCGCCGCCGATCTTGCCAGCAACAGAGCTCACGTTGACGATAGTGCCGGCATGGGCCGCCTTAAAGTGCGGGTACACGGCATTCATCATGGTAAAGGTGCCGTTGAGGTTGATGTCGATGGTACGACGCCACTCGGTGTCATCGATCTCGTCGAACTTCTTGGTGCTGATAACACCGGCACAGTTAATCAGGATATTGGTTTGAGGCAGGTCCGTAAAAATCTGCTCGACAGTCTCGCGCGCCTTGGGTGCATCGGCGACATCGAGCTGATAGAACTTGTTGCCCTCGCCAAGCTCGACCACCGCGGCCTCGCCCTTAGCAGCGTTCCTTGCGATGAGCGCGACGTGTCCGCCGCCCGCAACGATGCCCTTGGCAATCTCGAGGCCAATGCCCTGAGTGCCACCGGTAACGATCGCGGTTTTGCCCGTGAAGTCAAATGCCATGACTCCAACCCCCTTGATTCAGGTGTCTCCTTGCGGGAAGTTGAAGCATCGCACGTGGCGATTATATGAGTCCCAGTCGTCATGGTGGTGACAACCCCTCGCCTAACCGCGGGCATAATAGTTCTTTGAAACGCTTCAGCAATTGAATTTTTCAACTCTTTATGCGCTCTTTATATTGCCCACTGCATGAGGTCCGAATATGCGGGTATCATCTTTCACCGAAAATAGTTTCTAGTGTTAGGGGTTTTCGGTGGAAGATACCGACTTCCATGAGCTTGGGCGTCAGCTCCTTACCGAGTTCGGCAGCATGCATCAGCGCATTTCGCACTTTGCGGACAAAGCCCTCGGCGGCGAGATGGCCGTCATGCGCGCCCTCATACTCGCTGGCGGTTCGCTCACGCCGAGCGAACTCGCTGATCGCGCCTGGGTCTCGAGCGCCCGCATCGCCAATATTCTGCGCGCCCTCGAGGCCAAGGGCTGGGTTGAGCGCGAGCACTCAAAAACCGACCGTCGTCGCGTACACGTCACAGTGACCGACAAGGGATTCCAGGACCTCGAAATCAAACGTCGGGAATTCGAGGACCGCACCGCGGCTTTCCTCGAACAGCTCGGCGAAACAGATACCCAAGAGATGGTGCGTCTTCTAAGGCGTGCCAACGAAATTATCGACCGCAATCAAGAAAGGAGAGATGCCGAGTGAGGATTCTCAAGCTCTTTAAAAAGCATATCCTGGCACTGTTCACAGCTATCGTACTCATCGTAATCAGCTGCAACGCCGACCTGGCACTGCCTACCTATATGAGCGATATCGTCGACGTGGGCGTGCAGCAAGGCGGTATCGCCTCGCCCGTGCCCGACACCATTCGCGCCGAATCGCTCGACGACCTCGGACTCTTTATGAGCGCCAAGGACGCCAAAGCTGTGGAGACCGTGTTCAGCAAGGCGGACAATAACGGCATTCGAACGTACAAGGGCACCGAGGAGGAGCGCGCCGACGGCGGCAAGATTGCCGACATCATGAGCCTGCCCGAGACCGTCGTCCTTTCGCTCAACCAGGGCATTGACGCCGACTCCATGGGCGACATGACCGGCGCATCCACCGAGACAAGCGATGGCGGCGCCGCTCAGGCCATGCCCACCCCCGAGCAGATGGCAGCGATGACGCCCGAGCAGCTCGCCGAGATGCAGCAGAAGACCGCAGCCGCGCAGAGCATGCAAAAGCAGATCGACGCCGACGGCGGTAAGATCACCATGAAGAGCCTGCGCCTAGGCGTTGAAGGCGGTCTTATCGATCAGGGCAAGCTCGTCGAGGGCGCCAACGATATGGCTGACAAAATGGGCTCCATGTCGGGCTCCATCGTCACCCAGCGCGCCGTGAGCTACGTGCAGGACGAGTACAAGGCACAGGGCATCGACCCCGCCGACGTGCAGAACGCCTACCTGGGCCGCATGGCGACCACGATGTTTGGTCTGTGTCTGGTGTCGCTGGTCGCCACCATCCTGACCGGCGCCGTGGCTTCGCGCACCGCCTGCTCCATCGCCCGCGACCTGCGCCGCGAGACCTTCAACAAGGTTATGCACTTCTCGCCGGCCGAGGTGGGCAAGTTTAGCCAGGCCTCGCTCATCACCCGCTGCACCAACGACATTCAGCAGATCCAGATGGCCGCAACCCTGTTTATCCGCATGTGCCTGATGGCCCCCGTCATGGGCATCGTCGCCGTCATGCGCGTCCTGGCCAACCACACCGGCCTGGAGTGGACCATCGCCGTGGCCATCATCGCGGTTTCGGCCGTCGTCGGCGTGCTCATGGGCCTCACCATGCCCAAGTTCAAAAAGATGCAAAGCTTTGTGGACCGCGTGAACCTTACCGCCCGCGAGCTGCTCGACGGCCTTATGCCCATCCGCTCGTTCAACCGCGAGGAGCATGAACTCGAGCGCTTTGACAAGGCTTCGCTCGACCTGATGACCACGCAGCTCTACACCAACCGCGCCATGAGCTTTATGATGCCGCTCATGATGCTGGTCATGAACTGCATCACCGTGCTTATCGTCTGGTTTGGCGCGCAGGGCGTGTCCGACGGCGTGATGCAGGTCGGCAACATGATGGCGTTTATCTCCTACACCATGCAGATCGTCATGGCGTTTATGATCCTCACCATGGTTTCGGTTATCCTGCCCCGCGCTGAGGTCGCAGCCGAGCGCGTGGAAGAGGTCATCACTTGCCCCACGAGCATCAACGACCCTGCCTCGCCCAAACTGCCTGCTGCCAGCGCGCCGCGCGGTGAGCTCACCTTCCGTGACGTGAGCTTCCAGTATCCCGCTGCCCGCGCCGACGTCATCAGCGGCGTGAACTTCACCACGCACGCCGGTCAGATGCTCGGCATCATTGGCTCCACGGGCTCGGGCAAGTCCACGCTCGTGCAGCTGATTCCGCG